>DATCJQ010000036.1:0-1756 GCA_036562745.1 Flavihumibacter sp. | reverse complement strand
ACCATAAACTGTATGCTGTCGGGCGTGAACAGCTCCAGCCGCTGCTGAATATCGGTAATATATTTCAGGTAGGGGATGACAAACCAGCAGATAACAATGGCAAATACCATGGAAAGGCATACTATCAGTGTGGTTTCGGTGAGGATTTGCAGGCGTAATTGTCTAACTGTTCCGCCCATCACTTTTCGCAAACCGATTTCCTTACTTCGCCTTGCTGCCAGTGCTGTAGTAAGGTTGATGAAATTGATACAGGCCATCAGCAGAATCAGCACTCCGATAAACATCAGCGTGCGCAACGAGGCCTTACTGCTTACATGGGTGCCGTTATTTCCCATGCGGGCATCAAAATGGATCTCACTGAGGGGGCGGAAGAAATGAACAATTTTACCACCGGACTGCTGCGAATAATATTTCTCCGCGAACTGCTGCAACTGGCCGGTATAGTCTTCCGCCTTTTTCCCTTCGGGCAGGAGGGCATAAACCTGATGGTTGGAGGTGGAGAGTCCCCACCCGTCAATAGCATCTCCATAGCCCCAGGCATTGACATTGCTGGTGAATGTTTTGTAGGAAGGAAGCACCTGAAAATTGAAATCCGTATTGGCCGGCGGGTCCACAAATACCCCCTCGACCTGCAGACTGAGTATATTATCAAATAAGATTCGCTTACCCATGGCCTTTTCTGCCGAACCGAAATATTTGATCGCCTTCGACTCGGAAATGGCTACCACATTTGGATTGGCAAGTGCATCGGCCGTGCCGCTCAGCCAGCGCAGTGCAAAAAAATCCACAATATTGGGCTCAACAAAAAAGACACCCTTGTCTTCAATGAATTTTTTTGCGGGCTCCTCTTCCTTTTCCACGATGCTGATCTGCGACCCGAATGATGTGAATAATTCGGTTACTCTCAGTTCAGGGAAGTCATTGGCCAGCGCCTTCCTTGCCGGAAAGGGAACGCCCACATAATAGCCTTTAATACCGTCTTTTGATTGTTCTTTTACCAGCTGCACCACCCGGTCGGCATTGGGATGGTATCGGTCATAACTGTACTCATGATCCAATACCAGAAATATTACGATACAGGCCGCCAGCGCAATCGCCAGTCCGGCGATATTAAGTATGGAATGAGATGCGTACCGACGAATCGTACGGATCGCGATGGTGATATAGTTCTTGAGCATATTATTCCGATTTAAGGCTTTGCACCGGGTTTGAAATCGCTGCTTTGATGGCCTGGAAGCTGGTGGTTACAATGGCGATGATCACACTCAGGATGCCGGTTATCACGAATACCCATCCATCGATAGTGGTGCGGTAAGCGTATTCACTGAGCCATGCATTCATGAGGAACCAGGCAAGGGGGCTCGCAATCAGGAAGGCAATCATAACCAGTTTCAGAAAGTCCTTCGATAACAAGGTGGTAATGTTGGGAACGGAAGCGCCCAGCACTTTCCGGATACCAATCTCCTTAATGCGGGTGGATGCCATATAAGTGGCCAGACCGAACAATCCCATGCAGGAAATAAAGATGGTGAGTCCGGCAAACAGTGCTGCCAGCGACCCGATCTTTTTCTCTTCTTCAAATTTCAGGGCATATTCCTGATCAACAAATGTCAGGTCGAAGGGATAATCCGGATTGAACTTTTTGAATATTTTCTCAGCCTTCTGCAGATTCTCAGCCACGGAATTTTTGGGGTTCAGGCGGAAATGGATCACGTTAAACCAGCCATGCGCGCCCTGTATAAACATGGGAGTTGTC
>DATCJQ010000018.1:0-1654 GCA_036562745.1 Flavihumibacter sp. | reverse complement strand
CCGGCTGCTGTTGTTGAATGGGCTCCGCAGGCACTGCCGAACTCCTGGCACTGTTCCAGGCTGCTGCCCTGCAGCCATTGATGAATAAATCCGGCATTGTAGCTGTCGCCCGCTCCGATGGCATCCACGAAGCCTGCCACTTTGGATGCGGGCAGGAAACGCTGATTTGAACCTTCGATACAGAGACTACCCTTCTCTCCCATTTTTACAATCAGGATTCGTTTTTGAACTGGTTCGATTGAATTCAGTGCTTTCTCCAGAGTGGGCTCCCCTGTAATCTTGCAGAGCTCCGATTCATTGGGAAGAAACACATCAACATAAGGAAGGAGATGCGCAAGGTCCAGATCCCATTTATCAGCAGGATCACTTTGCGGGTCCATAGAAGTGGTGAGTCCGGCTTCTTTTGCTTTTTTAAAGATGGTTACGATATTTTCTTTCAGTGAAGGCTGCAGGAAGATGGATGAAATATGAAGATGACGGCTCTTGTACACTTCGAGCCAGTTGATATCAGAATAGCTGAAATCGGCCATCGCGCCGGGATGGGTAACCATGGCGCGGTCTTGTCCCAGGTTGAGTACAACGGTGGCACCGGTGGACAAGCGCGGCTCCTGGATGATGGTATGGGTTAGCACTTTTCTCGACTCCAGCGTGCCGAGTATAAAATGTCCGAATAAGTCGGTGCCGAGTTTGCCCATAAATTGTACGCCTGTACCCAGGGCACTGAGATTGGCTGCAAAGATTGCTGAGGAACTGCCCATGGAAAGGTTCATCTGATGCGCCAGGATTTCCTTTCCATTTTCCGGAAACTGATCCAGCCTGTTAAGCAGCAGATCAATATTCAATTCACCAAGAACCGTTACGTCAATCGTTTTCATGTCTGTTGAGTGTTGCGTTATAAGGGTAAATGGTTACTCCTTTCACCACCCGGGTAATGGCCTGGTTCTTTGACGGGTTATCTGGCTGAAGTCCGAGTTGGATGGACTTGAAAAAAGCAATCATTTGTGCAGGTAATATCGCACATACACAAAGAAAAACTTCCTCCAAATGGGTATTCGCAGAATTTAGCCGGATATGCAGGTCCACCGGGCGTTTTGCGACATCCGCTTCCTCCACACCGATCCGGTACAAACCTTTCTCGCCCTTATCAATGGCGGATACGAGATCTGTTTCGTATTTGTTTACGTAGGTATTATTTGAGAAGAGGTAAACCAGCAGGGTATCGGGGTGAAGGACGGCACGCGGACCGTGACGGAATCCCAGGAATGAATCGAATTTGCAAACGATTTTCCCGTCGGTCAATTCCTGCAGTTTGAGTTCCGATTCGTTGGCAATTGCCTTCAGCGGGCCCGATCCCAGGAACACAGCCCGGTTAAACGGGAGAGCCGCTGTTTCTTTCAGAGGTTGATAGTATTCGGTGAGAATGGTCTCCCCGTATTTACATAACTGTTGAACTGTTTCCTTAAGTCGCTCGATTTCATGAATGCGGCAAATCAGGAGTCCGCTTAATAGCATACCAGAAAAACTACCGGTCATGGCCAGGCTCTTATCATTCGCTTCGGAGGGAAGCAGGAATACGTGTGAATGCCCATAACGCAGATCACTGGCCAGGCGCCCGTTCGAATTGCAGGTAATGATGAGGTGATAGAGTTCCCTG
>DATCJQ010000013.1:0-6883 GCA_036562745.1 Flavihumibacter sp. | reverse complement strand
CGGAACACATTTACACCGGCTTTTACCAGGGCCAGTAATTTGTCGTAGGTATCACAGGCCGGTCCAACGGTGGCCACAATCTTCGTTCTCTTAAATGCGTGCTGCCTGCCTGCTTCTTTGTCCATTTGCTGGTGCAGGTATTTTGAGGCGTGTTTTGACATAAGTTAAAATTTCGTTGCTTGCTTGTGTTCATGAAATCAGGATGCGAGGATTTTCACAATCTTCATCCATTCTTCATTTATCTTTTGTTTAGCTTTTACAGCGTTTTCCAGCGGAGTATAATGCATTTTGTTGTTCTGGATGCCTACCATCACGTTGTGACGGCCCATCATCAGGCTCTCCACCGCATGATAGCCCATTCTGCTGGCAATGAGGCGGTCCAGACAGGTGGGCGATCCGCCCCGCTGAATATGACCCAGGATACAAACCTTTGTATCGATATGCGGCAGTTTATCCTTCACGTATTTAGCAACCTGTTCGGCACCGCCGAATTCATCGCCCTCGGCCACTACGATCAGGTTTACCAGTTTTTTGCGCTTTTCTTTTTCCTGCAGACTGGCCACCACATGTTCAATATCGGTCTTTTTCTCGGGGATCAGAATATGTTCTGCACCGGTTGCGATACCAGAATGCAGGGCGATATAACCCGCATCGCGACCCATCACTTCGATAATGAACAAACGGTCATGGGCGTCGGCCGTGTCGCGGATCTTGTCGATGGCTTCCACGGCTGTATTAACCGCAGTATCAAAGCCAATGGTGAAATCGGTACCGGCAATATCCTTGTCGATCGTGCCGGGAAGTCCGATACAGGGGATATCAAATTCCTTGCTGAATTTCAGGGCACCGTTGAAACTGCCATCGCCACCAATCACCACCAGTCCGTCGATACCTCTTTTCCTTAAGTTTTCGTATGCTTTTTTTCTTCCTTCGTATTCAAAAAACTCTTTACAACGGGCTGTTTTTAAGATGGTTCCGCCTCGTTGAATAATATTTGCCACAGAGCGGGATTCCATTTTGAAAATATCATCCTCCACCATGCCGCTGTAGCCCCTTATCACGCCGTACATCTCCAGGCCATGATATAAACCGGTTCTTACCACGGCCCGAACGGCAGCGTTCATACCGGGCGAGTCTCCTCCCGAAGTCAATACACCAATTTTAGTAACCTTGCTTGCGCTCATCGAATTAAATTAAAGTAGTTTGGTTTAACATATCTATTTCGTGGTATGCTTGGCCTATTTTTAGGCAAGTTTTGATAAGGCGCGCCAAAAATAAGGATTTTGGGACGATTATGTGGTTAATACATATTGAAGGGAATGCAGATTCGGACTGTGTTTGGAGTCAATTCTCAACTTACAGTTGTTAGTATGTTAAATAATTTAATGAAGAACTTAATCAACAGATAATGAATAATATGGTATTGGTTACCGGTGCCAATGGATTTGTGGGACAACATCTGGTAACATCCTTGCTGGAAAGAAATTATGCGGTACTTGCAACCGGTAAGGGACCCGCACGTTTTGATATTAACCGTCCGGGTTTAATTTACCGCGATGCAGATATTACGGATCCATTTGCCTTGCAGAGTATCATCGAACAGGAAAAACCCGGAATCATCATCCATAGTGCTGCCATGTCGCAGGTGGATGATTGCGAGAAAAATCAGCCCGAGGCACATTTTGTAAATGTGGAAGCCACCGCCCGTTTGCTGTTGGATGCTGAAGAACACAGTCGCTTTTTCATATTCCTGTCCACCGATTTTGTTTTTGATGGCGAAAAGGGATATTATTCCGAAGAGGATGAAACCAATCCGATTAATTGGTACGGGCATACCAAACTCGAAGCCGAGGCGATTGTGCAGACTTCCGGCATCCCCTGGGCCATCGTGCGCACCTGCCTGGTTTTCGGGGAGGCGCCGGCCGGGGGACGAAACACGATTTTCTCCTGGATCCGCAACAGCCTGAAAGAAGGGAAATCCATTAAGGTCGTGGATGATCAGTGGCGAACCCCCACTTATGTGAAGGATCTGGTAGCGGGAATTATCGCCATCGTGGAGAAACAGGCAACCGGAATCTGGCATATTTCGGGGGAGGACAGCGTTACCCCCTATCAGCTGGCAGTAAGAATTGCGGAAAAAGGAGGCTGGCCAACCGATCAGTTGGAACGGGTAACGGCCAGTACCTTTCAACAGGCGGGAAAACGTCCGCCCAAAACCGGATTCTCAATTGATAAAGCCAGAGAACAGCTGGGCTTTCAGCCTCTTTCGCTGGATGCTGCCCTTGCGGAGTTGTTATCTTCTTAAAAAGAAACCATCCTTAGTGGTGTCTTTTTACTGAAGTCGCTTCAGGGGAAGGAAAATTTCTGCCATCATACAACGTGCACTGCCTCCGCCATTGTTTTCGATGGTGCTGAGATCGGCATGGATTATCTTATTGAACCGGGTCAGCTCCTGAACCTGGATCGGGCTAAGCGACTGATAGGCGCGACTACTCATCACCAGGAAGAGCTCACCATCGCGATTTTCGACCTGCAACATGTTTCCGGCGAACTGGTTCATTTGATCATAGCTGATCTCCACAATGTTTTTGCCGGTGCTGTTGATCTTGTCCGCCACCCGGGCACGTTCCTCCGGGTCGGTTATGGATTCGAGGCAAATCACCACAAACTGCCGGGCTACGCACATCATTACATTGGTATGATAAATTTCACGTCCCTGAAGGTCATAGGAATGGAATGCCATGGCTTCGTAGCCGATCTTTTTCGCGAATTCCTCCAGCAATCGGGCATCCGTGCGGGGAGAAATGCAGGCATAGGTGATTCGGTGTGTACGATCCAGTACCATGCTGCCGGTTCCCTCCAGAAAACGGTTTTCATTTTCTGCACCACTTAAGTCGGTGATGTTTTCGTGATGGAATTTGCTGAAGAGCTCATTCAAAACTGACTCCTTGCGCTCGGCCCTTCGATTCGGTGCGAACATGGGATAGAGAAAAACCTGCCCGTCGTCGTGGGTGCTGATCCAGTTATTGGGAAAGATTGCATCCGGGGTATGGGGCTCGGGCGTGTCGTTCACCACCAATACATCAATATGGTGTTGGCGTAATTGCGATACCAATCCGTCGAATTCGCGTAGTGCTTTTTCCTGCACATCCTCCTCCTCGCCGGCAGACTGAAAGGCATTGTTGATGGCAGTCTCGGCATTGAAGCCGAAATTTACCGGGCGGATCATCAAAATATTTGAAGTGGTTTGCATGAATTTTTCTGTTCTATTACAAGTCGATTATTCGGTTACACATAATAGTTAGTTGACGGATACCCATGAGGGATGAGGTTCTGCTCAGATCGAGTCCCTCACCAATGGCATACTCATACAGTGAAAACCTCCCCGGGCGCGGGAAAGTTCCGCCGAGGGCATTAGGATCAGGCAGTCTTCGAGTTCATCGGGACTGGTTTCGCCCTTTTCAAACTGCTCCAGCAAATCTTCCACCTGGATGATTTTGAATCCGGCTTTTTCGAAAGCTCTGGCAGTTTTATCGTTGCGGTCATAACCCAGTACCACGCCTTCTCTCAGTGCCAGCACGTTGCAGGAATCGGTCCACTGCTCACGCGCGTCGAAGGGAAACTCGTTGTTTCCGGAATAGATGAATTTCACCTTCTCATCGCAATCCAGGTCATTGCGGCTGATATCCACCAGCAGATCTTCGAGGTTATCGAAATAAACCGGGTTTTCGATATCCTTTTTCCGGAACTGGATGATCTGGATTTTATTTTCCGATTTCTTGCCTTCGAGAATGCGCTGCACCATATCGGCATCTTCTTTCTTGATGGCCTTCTTGGAGAAATGGCCCAGCAGCACCCAAACATTTCGTTTCACCTGCGTGAACACCGTATCGATATGCATGTAGTCGCGTTTCTTGGGGATTTTCACGATCGAAACCTTTTTCACAACGTTTCGGTCGAACAGCGCATGAACTGCCACATGGGCGGCTTCCAGACTGGTACGTTCAGAGACTCCGATAAGTACATGGTCTTTGCTTACCACCATCACGTCGCCGCCCTCGAGCGTTACTTTTTTATCATCGCCTTCCCGGGGCAGGAGAAAATGCTGATGCGTATCGGGCAGCTCGATGATATTGGAACGGATATCTGCAAAAAGCGGATGGTTGAAGAAAATATATCGCATCAGCAGGGCTTCGCGGGTGCGGGCCTTTTTCGCCGGTTTATTCAGCAGGATATGGTTATTGATGGTGATGCCGATATCCCTCGTAAAAATGAAGTTGGGGATGGGAGGGAAGAGCATGGTTTTATCATTGGCCGTGCCACTGATAAAGATTTTCGCCAGGTCATTGGGCGAATAGTCGAGCATCTCCATTTGTTTTGAATAGGAACAGCCTTCGATGGCGCAAACGGATGCCACGAGTTTGAGACGAATATCACGATCGTGCAGAATTTCTTCCAGCAGCCATTGCAGTTCGATCACTTTATCGGAACGGTGAAATTCAGGGTCTCCGGGTTTGTAAAAGCGGCGTTTGTTGGCCGGATCGTCAATCTCCTTAAGGCGTCCTTTAATCTTAGCGGGATCGAGGAAGTAAAGCAGGATCTTGGTGTAATAATCGTATTCCTTACGGCGAATCGTGTCGAGATGAACAATGTCCTCGAAGAGCCAGTCCTGGGCTTTGGAAGGAACCACTTTTCCCAATCCGCTATCCGGACTATGTACCAATAAACGGCGAAGTGTACCAATTTCACTGGTCACATTGGCTAAAGCAATGTCTTTCGGCATAAAATATCAGTTAATTATCAGAATAGGGTTTACAGCAAAAGGAGTACTCAATCCGGCAGATAAACCGGGAGTACAGGTGAGACAATGGGCGGTTTGGATGCTTTGCTGTACATAGAAACGCTAAAATAAGAAAACGCCCCTTTCGGAGCGTTTTACCTGATAATTTTATGATAAATAAAACTTATTCGTGCAGAGCCACCAGCGGAGTGATGGTATGATACAATAATTTTTTGGTGTGACTGGGTTTAAACAGGGAGGTTAAAAAGCTGTGTCTGCGTGGTACGGTGATGATGATATCTATTTTTTTGTCTTCCACGAAGGTTTGTACGGCATCGAGGAAATCGGCAATGCGAATGAAATAGAATTCGGGATCAAAACCTTCGAGCAGGGAAACCAGGGCAGCTCTTTCGGTTTTATATTCTTCGGTCAGTTCCACATAATGTTCGGAATCCACGTTCACCACATGCAGTTTGGCATTAAAGGTGGAAAGAACGGAACGCAGGGCTTTTACCGGGGTGGTTTGTTTTACATTGTGCATGTCTGTGGCAAACATGATATTCTTCACACCCTTATAGGTAGCCTGGGGCGGGATGATCAGCACCGGACAAACGGCTGAGTGCGCCATATTCAGTGCGTTGGAGCCCATCAGCAGTTGTTCGATCCGGGATGCCCCGGTGAGTCCCATTACCACCAGGTCCGCACCATGATGTCTCACATAGCGGGTGAGGTTGTCTGTTAGTGAATTGCCTTCTTCTGCCACCACTTCATAGGGGCCGCTGGGAGCCAGTTCCTTAATCAGGTTGGCCATGGCGGTTTCGGCTACTTCCTTACGGGTGGTGTTGGAGAGATCCAGCGGGGTGCCGTCCGTTCCGGCTGCAATCTTTCCGAAAACATGGTAAAGTACCAGTTTTACATTCTGTGTGTCGTTGGCCAGTGCCACCGCGTACCGGGCAGCGTTCTTGGAAGTCTCTGAAAAGTCGATCGGTAACAACCAGGTTTTCATATACGTTTAGTTAGTTTATGGGTTATATCGTACTAAAATAACAGTTTAGGTTAACATTCCTTTCATGTTCCGATTAAAAAAAAGACCGGTATTTATGGCAACCTCTCGTTTCGATCCCTTTCAACAGAAATTTTATTCCATGCGAAAGATGAATGAAACCGCTTTCTTCGCTAATCAGACGCCTTTTGCAGACAAACGAGTCTAATCCGTTGATTCTCATTAGATATTGATGGATTCTTAAATTAATTACCTTTGCGGCCGTTATGAAATATCACGCCGAGATACAAAGAAGGAGAACCTTCGCCATTATATCCCACCCCGATGCCGGTAAAACCACCTTAACGGAAAAGCTGCTGCTCTTCGGAGGTGCCATTCAGACTGCCGGTGCCGTAAAAAGCAACAAAATCAAGAAGCACGCGACGTCCGATTTCATGGAAATCGAACGGCAGCGTGGTATTTCGGTGGCTACTTCAGTAATGACTTTTGAATACCAGGGTATCCTGATTAACCTTCTTGATACGCCGGGTCACAAGGACTTTGCAGAAGATACCTATCGTACACTCACCGCGGTGGATAGTGTAATCCTGGTGGTGGACAGTGTGAACGGGGTGGAAGAACAAACCCGCCGTCTCATGGAGGTTTGTCGCATGCGCGATACCCCCGTAATTGTTTTCATCAACAAAATGGACCGCGACGGTAAAAACCGGTTCGACCTGCTGGAAGAAATCGAAAAGGAATTGTCCATCCAGCTGCATCCCATGACCT
Organism: Flavihumibacter sp.; assembly: GCA_036562745.1. GTDB lineage: Bacteria > Bacteroidota > Bacteroidia > Chitinophagales > Chitinophagaceae > Flavihumibacter. Next base: position 332 of record DATCJQ010000013.1, on the reverse strand, counting down.
GGCCCATCAACAGCGGTAAAGATTTCAAAGGGGTATATAATCTGGCTGAAAAAAATCTTCGGCTCTTTACTGCCAACACCAAGGCGGAAGAGGAAGATGTGCTGCATATAAAGGATATTAACGATACCATCATTGAAGAAAAACTGGGCGAGCGCGATGCCGCTATCCTGCGCGAGGATGTGGAACTGGTGGATGGTGTGCACGGCGAACTCGTGGTGGACGACTACCAGAAAGGCAGGGTTGCCCCCGTTTTTTTCGGTAGTGCCGTAAACAATTTCGGTGTGAAGGAGATGCTGGATACCTTTATCCGGATTGCCCCCACGCCCCGGAGC
>DATCJQ010000009.1:0-9132 GCA_036562745.1 Flavihumibacter sp. | reverse complement strand
GGCAGTATACGATTCCCTGGCTGGATCTGATTCACCGGAAGATGCAGGAGATCAGGGAAGATGAGTCGGATATCAACCCGTATGGCGCCACGAGTCAGACCGAATTCTTCGCGGTGGCGGCGGAATATTTTTTTGAACGCCCGGATCTGCTGAAAACAAAACATCCCAAATTATATAGGATGATGGAAAAGATTTTCAGGCAGGAACCGAGTGTGGCTATTTCAAAATCAAAACAGTAAGGGCAACGGGACCGTGCGCGCCAATCACCAGCGATTGCTCGATATCCGCAGTTTTTGATGGTCCTGCGATAAAAACACCGAATCCCGCTCCGTTCACCTGTATTGCATTATAGGCCTGGTGCATGGTGGGAACAATATCTTCCGCATTGATCACCAGCACCAGTTCCTGGCAGATAAAGGGAATAATTCGTTTACCCATAGCCGTTTCATCCACCCAGATCGCGCCGTTTTCGGCGACGCCAATTTTTCCCCTGATATAAGCACGCTGGAGCGTATCGAGCGTTGACAATGACTCTGGCACTTCATCGATTGGCCCGATCTCCTCCACGCGATTAATAACCAGGCCATCTGTGGGCGCTTCTTTTTGCAGGTAGTCACGAATGGCGCCGGCGCCTTCCAGTTGAAACACTCTTCCTCCCACTCCCTGTACAAATTGCTCGAAGGAGGATACCAATTCAGGTTGAGTTTCATTGTCCGACAATGCAAAACGCAGATCCGGAAGCGGGGTTGCCGCAGGTTTGGATTTCGCGACAGCCTCCAATATCCTGCTTCGGCTATTGGTATATTTTTTATCTGTAGTAGAATTTCGGTTATTCATGAACGTTGCTGTTTTTTGTACCAGGACTGAAAACTTTCTCTGGGTGCTTTAGGCATTTCGCGTTGTTTGTACCAGGGATTCAGTTGGTTGTTCACCAGAAAGGGCAGTTTTCGCATCGACCAGCGCGCCAAAGCGCCCATACTGCGGTACAATGCCGGCTTCGAAAGCACCCAGGCCATGAATTTCATACCCGCTTTCTTTGAGGGCTCCACCAATCCTTCTTTGGCAATCACCTGCCGCCATTTCCAAAGTTGCTCGTGGATATTGATCTTAACCGGACAAACATTGGAGCAGGATCCGCAGAGTGTGGAAGCAAAGGGCAGATCCGCATTGGCTTTCATATCGAGGTTGGGGTTGAGGATGGAACCAATGGGTCCCGCTACCGCCGTATGATAACTGTGTCCGCCGCTCCGCCGGTAAACGGGACAGGTATTGAAGCAGGCGGCACAACGGATGCATTTCAGGGAGTTTCTGAAATCCTCACGCCCCAGCTGCCGCGAGCGTCCGTTGTCCACGATCACGATATGGAGCTCTTGCCCCGGACCGGGTTTATGGAAATGACTGGTATAGGTGGTGATGGGTTGCCCCGTTGCACTGCGGGCCAACAGGCGGGTAAACACTCCGAGGTGTTCGGCGCGGGGAATTATCTTTTCAAAACCCATGCAGGCGATATGAATCTTCGCAGCATGTGCGCCCATGTCGGCATTACCCTCATTGGTACATACCACAAATCCGCCTGTTTCCGCAATGGCAAAATTCACTCCGGTAATGGCAAGGTCAGCCGCCAGGAATTTCTCACGGAGATGCTTACGCGCAGAATGAGTCAGATATTGCGGATCATAGTTTCCCTTTTCGGTTCCGAGGTGATCGTGAAAGGTATCACTCACATCCTGTTTCTTGAGGTGAATGGCCGGCAACACGATATGACTGGGCGGTTCCTTACGAAACTGCACAATACGTTCCCCCAGATCGGTATCCACCACTTCGATTCCCTGCTTCAACAAATATTCATTCAGATGACATTCCTCGGTGAGCATGCTCTTGCTTTTCACGATACCTTGCACGCCATTCGCCTTAATGATCTGATGAATGATGGCATTGTGTTCAGCAGCATCAGCCGCCCAATGCACGTTCACACCGTTAGCAATGGCATTCTCTTCAAACTGCTGCAGATAAGTATCGAGATGCGAAAGTGTATGATTCTTGATTTCCGAAGCCCATTGACGCAGTTGCTCCCATTCCGGCAGGCTGTGAGCCGCCTTATCGCGCTTTTGCCGAACCCACCATAGGGTTTGATCATGCCAGTCGGTGCGTGCCTCATCGGCGTTAAACTGCGCCGCCAGTGTTGCGTGTTTACTCATGGCCGGCATTTAAGATTTCAGCAATATGCAGCACTTTAACAGGGCTGCCTTTTCGTTCGAGGATTCCCTGCAGGTGCATGAGACAACTCATATCGCCTCCGGTAATATATTCCACTTCGTTCTTTTCGTGTTCACGGATCCGGTCCTTTCCCATTTTCACGCTCACGGCTTCTTCAAATACACAGAAGGTTCCGCCGAAACCGCAACATTCATCGGTACGTTCGGGAAGATGTAGCTCCAATCCCGCTACCTGATTCAATAAACTGACAGGCTTCGAGAATTCGGGTGCCACCAGCTCCGACATGGAGGAGAGATGCAATCCGCGTTGCCCGTGACAGGAGTTGTGCAATCCCACTTTATGCGGAAAGCGTGCGGGCAGATTTTCCACCTTCAATACATCGGTCAGGAATTCGGTAAGCTCGTACACACGCTGACGAATCTGCGCAGCGGTATCGGGATCAGCCTCATTATGAAGATGCTCCTTCACATGCAGGGTGCAGCTTCCGGAGGGACAAACGATATAATCGAGTCCGGCGAAGTTTCGGGTGAAATTGGCATCACATCCTGCAGCGAGATGAGCAAATCCGCTGTTCGCCATTGGCTGTCCGCAGCAGGTCTGGTTTTCCGGCACCACCACGCGGCAGCCCAGTTTTTCCAGCAACTGCAGGGTTGCGATGGCCACCTGCGGATAAAACTGATCAATATAACAGGGAACGAATAAACCCACCGTATACATGAGAATCAGAGTTTAGGTCGAAATTCCTTCAATATGGAATCCGGCTTTGTTTGAAAATTATCCGATGGTAAAGGTAAATTATCCCGCCTGTCAACTATGCTGATTCTCGCATAAAAGGATTGATTAAATTTAACCGCTTAACAGACTACGCTTAACACATGAAATATTTTCTGTTCCTAATCCTGTTGGTACAGGTTAATCTTAAGACAATTGCGCAGGAAACACTCGCGCCCCTTACGGTTGAGAAGATTATGAAGGATCCCAAATGGATCGGCAGCTCGCCCTCGAATCCACACTGGAGTGCCGACGGCAATACGCTGTATTTCTACTGGAATCCGGATGGCGCCAGGGCGGATTCGCTTTATGCCATCCATCTGCCCAACAAAACGCCACAGAAGGTGCCGGCTGACCGCCAAAAAGAAAGAGCGCTGGCCAGGAACGTGGTGTATAATCAGGCTTATACACAATACTGTTATACCAGCGACGGCGATTTGTATTTCGTGAATGGAAAAACCGGACAAACGCGTCGCATTACGCAAACGGCAGCATTCGAATCGAACCCGGTGTTTGCGTTCAACGATAGCAAGATTGTATTCCAGCAGAACCAGGATTTGTTTGCCTGGGATATCGCTACGGGTGAACTAACCCAACTCCTGAGTTTCCAGAAAACTGCTCCGCCCGATGCAGACAAAAAAGGCAATACTCAGGAAGAATGGTTGAAAAAGGATCAGCTCGAATGGATGCAGGTGATACGTGAACGCAAGGAGAAAAAAGATGAAACCGAAGCGTATAACAAATTGCTTCCGAAAAAGGAGATCCGCAAAATTTATTATGGCGATAAATCGGTTCGAAGCCCGCAAATCAGTGCCGACGGACGTTTTATCTCTTATCTGCTTTTCAAGGCGAATACTTCCGGCAAAAGCACCATCGTTCCCGATTATGTTACGCTCAGCGGTTTCACCGAAGATATTCCCGCGCGCACCAAGGTGGGGGCTCCCTTCGGCAGCAGCGAGCTGTATGTGTATGATCGCGAGAAAGACACGGTGCTGGCCGTTAAAACGGATGCGCTTCCCGGCATCAGGGATCGTCCCGATTATTTGAAGGATTATCCCGAACGGTTAAGGAACGACACCAATCCCAAACCGCGGGCTGTTACGGTTGGCAGGGTGAGCTGGTCGCCCTCGGGTGCCATCGCCATAGTGGAAATTTATTCGCAGGACAATAAGGATCGCTGGATCATGGAACTACAGCCTGCAACCGGCGCGCTGACCCTGATCGACCGCCAGCGCGATGAAGCCTGGATCGGCGGTCCGGCTATCGGGCCTTTTGGCGCCGGTGCGGGTTGGATTAATGATCATACGATCTGGTTCCAGTCGGAAGAAACCGGATACTCGCATCTGTACCGATATGATCTGAAAACGCGCACCAAAACCGCCCTGACCAGTGGCCAGTACGAGGTGCAAACCGCACAGCTGTCGCGCGATAAAAAATATTTCTACATCACCACCAATGAGGTGCATCCGGGTGAGAAACATTTTTATCGGTTACCCGTTACCGGTGGTAAGGCCGAGCGGCTCACCAAGCTGACCGGAGCAAATCAGGCAGTGCTTTCTCCCAATGAAAAATATTTTGCTTTTCTCTATTCCTATTCCAACAAGCCATGGGAACTGTATCTGCAGGAGAATAAACAAACTGCCATAGCACAACAAATCACCGATAAGGCAGAGTCGGCATTATTCCGCTCTTATGCCTGGCGCGATCCTGAACTGGTGCAGGTGCCCGCGGCCGACGGAAAGCAGGTGCCCGCGCGCTTGTATCGCCCCGCGAATCCTGATCCGAAGAAACCTGCGGTGATCTTTGTGCACGGCGCCGGTTACCTGCAGAACGTGCACAAATGGTGGAGCAGCTATTTCCGCGAATACATGTTCCATAACCTGCTGGCCGACCAGGGCTACTATGTGCTCGATATGGATTATCGCGGCAGCGCGGGCTATGGTCGCGATTGGCGTACGGCCATCTACCGCCATATGGGCGGCAAGGACCTTTCCGATCATGTGGATGGCGCGCGCTATCTCGTGAACCAGTTCGGGGTGGATCCAACGCGTATTGGTATCTACGGTGGTTCCTATGGCGGATTCATCACCCTGATGGCCCTCTTCACATCACCCGGAACATTCACCGCCGGTGCCGCCCTGCGTCCTGTTACCGATTGGGCACATTACAATCACGGATACACATCGAATATCCTGAACACTCCGGCTGAGGATAGCATTGCATATCGCAGAAGTTCGCCGATCTATTTTGCCGAGGGATTAAAGGACCACCTCCTTATCTGCCACGGTGTGGTGGATGTGAACGTGCATTTCCAGGACGTAATGCGGTTGAACCAGCGCCTGATCGAACTCGGCAAGGACAACTGGCAGGTGGCCATGTACCCGATGGAGGATCATGGTTTTGTGGAACCCTCCAGCTGGACCGACGAGTACAAACGCATCTTCAACCTCTTTGAGGAAAAACTCAGAAAGCGGCAATAACCCGCACATTCCCGACCCGTCGGGCACCCGTCGGGTGCCCGACGGGTGGCTTATGCAGTCTGGAGTGTCATGGCGGCGCCGAGCGCGGAAGCCTGCGCGAGATCCGAGGGGACGAAGCGGATATCGGGACGTGCATCGCGCAGTAAGGAAAGGAAGCATTCGTTGCGGCTGAATCCCCCATCGATATAAACGAGGGAGATGTCTTTCCCCACCACATAGTTCATGGAGATCAGTTGAAGTTCCACGAGATCGATCATCAACTGGTGGTAGGCTTCCACAACGCTGCTGAAACCGGCGAGCGGACGCCGGCGAAAACGAAGCCCTTCGATCAGAGGCTGACCGGGTGTCCACGGTATGGAATAAACGATGTCCTGATCCACCTGCCCTTGTTTGATCTGCTCGGGCAGCGGAACGGGATGCCGGTCCTCGGGTGACTTCAGGCTCTTCGCCAACGTTTCGTTGAATTGAATATCGGAGAGATCATGGGGATCGATCCCAAAATGCGCCGCGATTCTCTTGACCTGCGTATCGTGCTCCTGTCCGGCAAAGAGTCGGGATGCTTTTACCGGCTGTCCCTTATAGCTCAGATAACAAAGACAATCGGCCAGCAATTTATCATCCGTCAGCGGTTCATTATTAAAGGGATTCAATGTGATACACCAGGTGCCCGTTGAAATCAGGGCGAAAGGCTCGTCCGGCTGCTTCTGGAAATAGGGAACCAGTGCGGCGGAACTATCGTGCAGTCCCACGCCACATACCATGCGCTGCCCCTTGTACTCTACTGTTTCCTGGTGCGTGCTGGGAACAATAGGTGCGAGTTTTTTATCGATCCCTTCCTGCTTCACCCAAGTATGATAATCCTGTTTCACAAAATCCCAGAGTCCGGTATGACATCCGATACTGGTGGGATCCGAAGCGGGCTTTCGCGTCAGCAGATAAGAAAGCCATTGCGGCAAATGCAGCGAATATTTTATGGAGCGATAGATTTCCGGCTTCTCCTTCCGGAGGCGATACAATTGCAGTCCGGAGTTCAGACTTCCGAGCACGGGCGATGCTGTTTCTCTCGACCACACCGAAGGGCCACCATATTTTTCGAGGAATTCATCCAGCAAAGCCTGCGAAAATGGTTTGAGATAATTGTACAGGGGCGCGATGGGCCGTCCGTCCGCTCCGATATGCACGAAACTGGCACCATAGGCCGAGAAATTCACCGCCTTCAGTTCAAAGCTGCCATGGTTGATGATCCAGTCGAGGTTTGAAAACACGAAGCGCTGAATCGCCATCAGATCGTCGGAGGGAAAACCGTCTTCATCCAGCAGCTCCTCCGTACGTTCTGACCGCTGATCGAGGAGATTGTACTGCTCACTGAAGAGCAGCATTTTTTTATTGGTTTTCCCAATATCGAATACGGCTATCACTGGAATTTTAGGCATCAATGCAGACTTATATAATTTACAACCCGGTGGCCACCGCCTTTTCACCGCGAACTTTTACCAGCTGTCGGCGCACTTCATGCTGACGGAATATTCCGATCGGATTCAATGCACCGCCATTGCGCAAGCGTGCTTCAGCCACAAGCGGACGAACATCCGTGCGATAAGCGGCCTGCAGAATCTCCTGGCATTTCACCACATCGTTTTCGAGTTGCGCAGCTTTCAATGCGGGCCTGTCCACCAGTAAAGCCTGTGCATATGCTATGAGGATGGCTTCCACCGATTGCAACAGATCCTCGAGCGGATCCTTCACGATATGCGAGGCATCGATCATCCATCCAAGATCTTTGGTATGATCCATGCCGCGTGCATTCATTCCCTCTACCAGCTCGTTGAATATAAGGTAAAGCTGATAAGGATTGATACTTCCGACGGTGAGATCGTCATCCCCATATTTTGAATCGTTGAAATGGAATCCGCCGAGCTTGCCTTCCATCAACAAAAGGGAAACAATTTGTTCAATGTTTGCATTCGGCAGATGATGCCCCAGGTCCACCAGTGTGTAGGCTTTGGGACCGAGTTTATTTGCGAACAGGAGTGATTGTCCCCAATCGCCCACGGTCATGCTGTAGAAATTCGGTTCGAAAGCCTTATACTCCACGAAAAGTTTCCAGTTATCGGGAAGGGCTGCATAGATTTCCTGCAATCCCTCGAGTGTGCGCTGAAATGCATCACGGAAATTCAGTTGTCCGGGGAAGCAGGATCCATCCGATAACCAAACCGTCAGCGATTCGGATCCCAGTTCAATGCCGTGTTTAATCACTTCGAGATTATGATCAATAGCCTGGCGGCGTACGGCCTTATCAACATGCTGCAGCGATCCGAATTTGTAACTCAGCACCTGCGTTGGCTGATCCTGAAACGTATTGGAATTCATCGCATCAAAACGCAATCCGTAGTTGGCAGCCAGCGACCTGATTTTGCCCGCATTTTCGGGGATATCCCAGGGAATATGGAGTGAAATCGCACCGCTTGCGCGATTCAGTTGGTGCAGCAACCCAACATCCTCAATTTTTTCCTCGAGTGATCTTGGCTCGCCGCTGCCGGAGAACCGTCCGAATCTTGTGCCTCCGGTGCCCAGGGCCCAGCTCGGGATGGCTACATTAAAAGCCGCTATCTGTTTGATAATATCTTCGGCATCCGGAATCTCATCCTGCAGGGCAGCGAGTCGCAGACTATGGCGCTTATGAAGATCTGAATTATGCTGATCAATCTGTTGCTGTTCGAATCTCATACAATCGTTGTTTTCAGTTTTGGTTAACGCAGGAAGGCCATTCCGATCCCGCCATCCACGTTCAGTGCATTGCCGGTTGATTTGTGGAGCAATCCGCCTACCAGTGCGTAACAGGCGTTGGCGATATCTTCCGGCAGGATGATTTCATTCAGCAGGGTGCGCTTCGCGTAATAAGCCGGCAGTTCCTCCACGGTGATGCCATAGGCTTTTGCGCGACCTTCGGCCCATCCACCCGACCAGATATTACTGTCGGCGATCACGGCATCCGGATTGACCATATTCACCCGGATCTTGTCGGCTCCCAGTTCGGCAGCCATCAAACGAGTGAGATGTGCCTGGGCTGCTTTGGCGGAGCCGTAACCGGGATTGTTTGGACCGGCCACCACGGCGTTCTTCGAAACAATATTCACTATATCACCGCCGCGGCCCTGCTTACGCAATATAGCGATCCCTGCTTTGGAAACGATGAATTGTCCTTTTACGAGGATATCATAAAGGCGATCCCATTCCTCGAGCGTATGATCCGCGATCGATTTCGAAATGCTGATACCCGCATTGTTCACAATGATATCTACGCCGCCGAACTGCAGGGCCGCCTGTTCAAACGCAGACTGGGCCGATGTTTCGTCGGTTACATTCAGCAAAGTTGAGCCGACTGCATCCTTACCGAAGAGTTTGGTAAATTCGTCTGTGGCTGATCTCAGTCTTTCTTCATTGATATCGTTCAGTACCACGCAGGCTCCTTCCTGTGCAAATTTCCTGGCGATGGCTTTCCCGATACCGCCCGCACTCCCCGTTATCAGCGCAATCTTTCCGCTTAACGATTTTGGTTTAGGCATGCGTTGCAATTTGGCCTCTTCCAGCAACCAGTATTCGATGTTAAAGGCTTCCTGCCGCGGAAGGGATGTGTATTCGCTGATGGCTTCCGCACCGCGCA
>DATCJQ010000002.1:0-2977 GCA_036562745.1 Flavihumibacter sp. | reverse complement strand
GTGAGGGGGCAGGGAAAAATTGTCCGGCCACCAACGGAATACCATAGGTTTCGGCAAATTGTTCGTCGCACATCACCAGTTGCGAGCGGATGGCTGCACTCGAATCCGACCCCACCCGGAATATCTGCAGGTTACCCGCGGGGGCAGCTGCCGGAATATCGTAGGACAGGCTGGCCAGCTGAACTTCGGGTATGGATTCCAGTGAGTGTCGTACCGAAAGCATTTGTTGAACCCCTTCGCTGCTCCAGTTTCGTGGAGTCTGCACCGTTAGCAGGTGGGCCTTATCAAATCCCAATTGCTTCGAGAAGAAAAAATTCATTTGCCTGGTGATCACCACCGAGCTGGTCAGCACTACCGCTGCCGTGGCAAACTGCAAACAAACCAGCGCCTGACGAACCCGGTTCTGTCGCGGATTGGCGCTGAGCTGTTTCTTCAAACTGCTCACTGCCGGCAGGGAAGAGAGATAAAAGGCAGGGTAGATACCGGCAGCTACACCCACAATCAATCCCAATACCAGCGGTATGACTACCCAATATGCCGGCAATTCGCTCAGTGCAGGCATGGGTTTCCCAATGATGGCGGCAAAACCGTTATACAGAAGCCAGTACCCTGAAATGGCAAATCCCATAGCCATAAATACCAGGAGAATGGTCTCCGTCAGGAACTGCCAGCGCAAGGTTGATTTGCCACTGCCCAATACCATTCGCACCCCGATTTCTTTCAGACGGGTAGCCGACCGGCTGATGGTAAGATTGATAAAATTGATGATGGCCATCAGAAGTATAAACAATCCCACCAGCGCCAACACCCAGTTCATGGTGCGAACCGCGCCGTTATTGCCCTGCTGGTAATAGCTTTCCAGCGGCAAAAGATAGGGCTGAAGATTTGCAGCAATCAATTCCGGTGCATGGCGTTGTACGAGATTATTCATCGGCGTTGCAAGATCTGCCGGTTTTACCCGCGGCTGCAGTTCCACGAAGCAAACGATAAAGGGGTTATCCCATCCCATACTGCGACCGAAGAAAGCCAGTTGTTCGATGTTTACAAACAGTTGATTGTTGTTATCATCATTTATATGGGTAACAGAGTTTTTTGGAATTCGCTTGATGATACCCGTTATATTGAACGGTTTCTTTCCGCCGTTGAAATTTTCCAGCTCAATCTGCTCATTCAACACATCAGCCCGTCCGAAAAACCGGATGGCGAGATCTTCGGATATGACCACGGCGTCGGCAGTGCCAAGGGCGGTATGGGGATTGCCATACAATAGCTCAAATCCATACATGGTAAGGATGCTGCTGTCGCCAATGGCAATGCCCTGGCGGAAACTCCGATCTTTAATATGAACGATACCCGATACGCCGTCGAACCGATAATAATTGGCCACCAGATGCGGATAATTGTCTTTTAATGCCTGCGCAAGGGCGCCAATACTGGTCCAGTTAAGTCCCTGGTTTTCCTGTTTCCACTCACTTTGAACGATATACTGATTGGGCAGGTTGCGAAGCGACTGGTTTACATTGTTTTCCTGCCAGATAAATACGGCAATCAACAGTGTGAAACAGAGCCCCGTACTCAATCCGAATAAATTAATGGTACTGAGCACGGGCTGTTTGCGCAAATTGCGCCAGGCTATAATAAGACAGGTTTTAAACATCGATCGATTTTTCTGGAGGACGGCCCTTCATTTGTGCTACTTACTTATTCTGTCTTAAGGCTTTTAACCGGATTGGCCATTGCTGCACTCACAGCTTTATAGCCAACCGTGAGCCAGGCGATCACCAGGCTGGTGAGCACAGCGATTGCAAACACCCACCAACCGATGGATACCTTAAATACAAAGTTCTGCAGCCAGTTATTCATAAAATACCAGGCTATGGGAGCCGCCAGAAAGAATGCGATCAGCAATAAAATCGTAAACTCGCGGGAAAACAGTATCCCAATATTGGCAACAGATGCTCCCAGCACTTTACGGATGCCCACTTCCTTGTTTTTCTGTACTGTCATAAAGGAAATCAGACCATACAATCCCAGGCAGGAAATCACGATGGCCAGGGCGGCAAACACCCGGTATAGCAGGCTCAGACGTTGTTCCTGCTGGTAAAAATTGGCAATCGATTCATCCAGAAACTCGCCCCTGAATGTGTATTCAGGATAATACTGATTCCATATTTTCTCGATTTTCGCCATGGTCTCAGCGGGGTTACCGGATACCAGTTTGATATTGCTCTGACTCATATAATTCCGCGACGATTTCGGTGCCATCCCGATTACGGTGGGCGGAATACTTTCACGGAGAGAATTGTTCTTGAAATCCTGTACCACCCCCACGATGGGAGTCCAGGGCATGGTACCCAAACGTATGGTTTTACCGATGGCTTCCTGCGGGTCTCTTAGTCCCAGTTTCCGTACCATGGTTTCATTTACCACCACTTTGGGTACGGAGTCGGCTTCGTTGTAGAAACTGCCTGCCAGCATTTTTAAGCCAAATGTTTCGCCATAGGCTCCGTCCGCCATTTTTATATCGGTATCAAAAGGCTGATCCTCGCTTCTGTTATCGAAAGAAAAATTCGTGGTCCAGTTATTCTGGCTCGATGGTGCATCAAAGGAAAATGATACCTGCTGTACTTCCGGCAACTGTTTCAGCGCGGCACGGAACGCTGGCTGGCGCGCAACGGTAACACTGTCATTATTGCCGGTTAAAATAATCACCGCTTCTTTATCGAAGCCCAGGTCCGCCGTACGTATAAAATTCATCTGGGTGACGGCGATAATCGTTGCGATTACCAGAAACTGTGAAAAGGAAAACTGCAATACCACCAATACCCTTCTGAGCGATAATCCGGCTATGGAACTGTTATTGATTTTATTTTTTAACGCATTGATCGGATTATAACGACTAAGCACAAATGAAGGATAATAACCCGAAAGCAGGCTGGTAACCACTATCAACACCACCATAAACTGTATGCTGTCG
>DATCJQ010000394.1:0-3124 GCA_036562745.1 Flavihumibacter sp. | reverse complement strand
GTCTGAAACTGTATATAGGGATGATTGATCTTCCCGAAATCGCCACCCACGAGTACCACGGCTTCCCAGGGGTGCGAGCGGATCAGTTGCAGGATCTGCCGGTGTTCTTCGAGGCTTTCCGCGCCCAGCTCAGCCATCGCCCCGAGCATCAGGATCTTTTTGTCGGCCTGGATGCGGCTGAAATTTTCGATGGCTGCCCGCATGCTCGAGGGGTTTGCATTGTAAGCATCCAGGATGATTTGCATGCCGTCGCGCTCGATCAGCTGACTTCGGCTGTTTTCGGGATGATATTGCTCAATGGCTTTCCGGATGGCTACATCGGGCACATTAAAGGTTTTGCCCACAGCAACGGCAGCCAGTACGTTCGGCAGATTGTAATCGCCCACCAATTGTGTTTTGATTTCGGGGAGATCCGCGCCTGCGGTGACACGTACCTGCAAAAATTCCTGCTGGCCCACTCCGGCGGTGATCGCCTGTCCCACGATATCACCCTCGCTGGTGCCATAGCGCACCACGGAGGGAATGCCCTTCGACATTTCGCGCAGGTATTCGTCGTTCCACCATACAAACACGGAAGCGCCCTTATTTCGCAGGTAATCGAATAATTCGCCCTTACCCCGGCGTACGCCTTCCACCCCGCCGAAACCCTCGAGATGGGCTTTACCGAGATTGGTGATGAGTCCGTGCGTCGGTTCTGTATACCGGCAATACGCTTCGATTTCTTTGAGATGATTGGCGCCCATTTCCACCACCGCCATTTCAGCATCGGGTTTAATGCGTAACAAGGTTAGCGGAATCCCGATATGGTTGTTCAGGTTGCCCTGGGTGGTATAGGTGCGGTAGGTGGTGCTCAGCACTTCATGAATCAGCTCCTTGGTAGTGGTTTTACCGTTGCTGCCCGTGATCGCCAGCACCGGTATATTGAACTGCCGGCGATGATGGAGGGCCAATTGCTGCAGCGTGCTCAACACATCATCCACCAGAATTGTACGATCATTTATCCGGCGGGATGGATTGTCGATAATCGCATAGGCCGCACCCGCTTCCAGCGCCTGCTCTGCAAAACTGTTACCGTCAAAGCGATCGCCTTTCAGGGCGAAATAAAGATCTCCCGCCTGCAGTTTGCGCGTATCCGTCTGAATGGAGGGATGCTGGAGATAGAGCTGGTATAGTTCGGAAATGGTCATGCTACGAAAATAAAAAAGAGCCGCCAGTTGGCGACTCTTTTCTTAATCTATTCGGAAGCTTATCTCTTACGGGAGTTTTGCTTTCTTTTCTTGTAGTTGATACCGGTTTTGCGACCGTTACCTTCGGGGCTGCCCACGCGGTCCATGGCACAACGGAAACCTACAGTAGAGCTGGCCTGATCTTCTTCCAGGAAGCGGCGGGTACCGGGACTCAGCCAGTAAGCGCGGTCGTTCCAGCTACCACCTTTGATTACGCGGCTCTTATCTCCAATCAGGGTAGTTACGCCGTATCCGTAGTGTACACCCTGAATCAGTGAGTCACCATCCAGGTAGTTGATTACGTCAGCACGCTGATAGTTACGACGATCCTTGCTTTCCTCATCCGTCATCAGACGGTATTTGATACGGCCCAGACTGTCGCGGATGGGTCTGTTTTCAGAGGGATCAATTTCCACAGTTGAAAACTTGTTACCACGATAGGGAGAAACATCGTCGAAGTCGGTCAGAGAAAGCGGACGATAAACGTCGGCAGTCCATTCGTTTACGTTACCACTCATGTTATAGAGACCGAAACCGTTCGGGTAGAAGGACTCAACAGGAGCAGTATATACCGCGCGGTCGTTCAGACCACCTGCAACACCCATGTTATCACCAGCTCCGCGTTTGAAGTTGGCCATGAATGTACCCTGCCAGCTGCCTTTACGGGTATCACGCAAACCGTTTACGTTGTTGCTCCAGGTATAAACCTGTTTGTTGGCAACCAGCTCCTCACCGCGTTTGCCTTCTTTTTTAGAGGGCTGCGGATTCTGATTCACGTAACCGAGAGCTGCATATTCCCATTCAGCTTCTGTGGGGAGGCGGTAGTTCGGTAACAGGATCCCATCTTCGAAAGTAACCTGTGTACGGGGCGTACCGTTCGGGTTTTTAAGTGTATTCTTCTTAGACTTGGCAGCAGCACCAGGAGTAGCCTGGTATTCGCCGGTCAGGTAAGATTTGGTGTTGAAGTTCTCCTCGGCAATACCGGAGATATTCTTGAGCGATTTGTCGTTGATAAAACCTCTTTTGATCAACTCCAGCTCGTTTACGCGGTCGGTTCTCCACAAACAGAAATCGTTCGCCTGCTTCCAGGTTACCCCAACCACAGGATAATAGTTATAGGAGGGGTGGCGGAAATAGTATTCCACCATCGGTTCGTTATAAGCAAGCTCACTGCGCCAAACCAGCGTATCGGGCAATGCGGCGTTGCGAATGGCTGCATGCTCATCACCGTCAAAAACGGTGTTGATCCAGTACAGGTATTCGCGATAATGAACGTTGGCTACCTCAGTGCGGTCGATATAGAAAGAGTTTACCGTTACGCGGCGGGGGATATTGTTCCAGTCGCCCATAACATCCTCCTCCGTAGCACCCATGGTAAAGGTACCACCCTGAACAAAAACCAGTCCGGGACCAGTCCGCTGTTCCTTTTCTTTGGAGACCTGGTAGCCTCCCTGATTTTTATCATTATAGTTCCAACCGGTTACATCCGACTTTTCGGTTTTTTTGCCAAACAACTTCCCGTTTTTACAGGAAGCCACCATAGCGGCGCAGGATACAAGGATTGTGAGGTTTTTCCAGTTCATATTGATAGCCATTTAAGCTGGTTTTAGATAGTTATAACGGTACTCTTTGTCGATTATTGTGTTAAATAGTTCGACTTAATGCGCTAAAATGTTCGACCAAATGCGAATATAAACAGATAAACCAATCAATACTCTTGCCAAAATCTTAAATCCCCGATAGCATTAGCTAAATTTGGTATTGATGTTGCCAATGTACCGACTGCTGCTGTTTAGTTGCCTGATTTTAGGAAGTTTCCGGCTTCCGGCCCAGCGCAGCTATGCCAATCGGTCGGTATTGGCCGGGGGCTCCTGGTACCAATTGGGGGTGACCCAACC
>DATCJQ010000393.1:0-2060 GCA_036562745.1 Flavihumibacter sp. | reverse complement strand
GCAATATTGTATTGTGCGTCGAAGAAACTTACCGGAGGTGTGCGACCCTCATTGATGCATGAAACCGCGAGGAAAATGGTGGTGGTGTCTTTGGTGCCGCCGGCATTCAGGGTAGGGGGAACATCCACCAGAACCCGTTCTACGAGTAATCCGTTTTGATTATCGCGGAATTGTGAGTTAAGGATGAGTCCGGGTGGAATGGTAAAACTGACATTGACCGTGTCTTCGTTGACAAAATGCAGGGGGACATAAAACGTGCGGGTAAATCCGAAGATCTTAGGCTGGTCCTGATTGAATCGGTATTGTGGACGATCAACCAGTTTTAGTTTGCTGGGAAGAATCAAGGCTGTGCCATAGGGAATTCCGTCATTCTCTCCGATGGCTGGCTGGTCGGCCGAGCTGCCGATGGCATAGGCGGTTTCTTCAAATTCTCCAATATCCTCGGTATCTGTTTTTTCGCAGGCTGTTATAAAAAGAATCAGCGCCCCGGTCATCAGGCATTTGCCGGCTTCAGGCAGCCGCCTAAATATAATCTTGTACATAGGTAAGTTTTAATGGTTAGTACAAACTTACCGGTGATGTTGGGGAGAAGGATGTTATTGGTCGGCGCATCTGTCCGTTCGTCGGAAATAAAATGTGCGATCCTTCATACGGATATCCGTAAAATAATCTTGAGCGGGAGTGGTAGGTTAATACCCGTTATACCCAATGAGCATGTGCGATGAAATTCGGATTTCGTAAACCTTCGCCGAAGAAGCGTATTGCAGCCAGAACATCGGTAAAGCGATACCTCAGGCACTCGCTTGGATTCAAAGCGCCTCGTGGATGGGGTTGGCTCACCAATCCCAAAAAAGCAGCGTACAACCGGATGTACAATCGTACTTCATCCGGCTGTCTGCTGATCTTTTGTTTTCTTATTGCAATAATACTGGCACTTCTTGTCTAGCTGTGATAAAAGTATTGGCAATCGTATCAGTCTTCAATCGCCTCAATGCCCTGTTCTTTCAGTTTGGCAAGTCCGTCCCGCATTGCCTGCAGCTGCGCCGGTGAATGTCCTTCCCATTCTTTTAATTCATCCACCACTCTGAGAGCTTGTGCCGTCCGGTAAGATCTGGTAGGATTGCCCGGGAACTTTTTATCGGTGAGATTCGGGTCATCTTCGATAGGGCCGGTGGGTTCTACGATATAGATACGGCCCCGACCTTCACCAAGTGCCAGTTCGGCTCCCCAGATCGCAGCTTCTAAAGTCGCGGTGAGGTATACATATTTGGCCTTTTTCTGCTGACCATAGTTGGACCGAAATCCCGGTTCAATGAGATCGCCCGGTTTCAGGTCAGCCTTGGTTCCATGGTAATAGATGGTGTTTTGATTTTGTTGTTCCATAGCAAGAAGATTTATGCAGGATGAAATGAATGTAAGAAAATAGTGCCAGAAGAACGTCTACTTCCGAGCAATCAAAAATAATAAGCACCATATGGTCAGCATGTACGTTGTCTCTAAAATTATAGAGTTTGTATTTTATGGACTTGAGATTAACCGGAAATATTGCTGGAGATTATTAGCAAAACAATAGCTCTGTACTTTTCATGAATGCCTTTATGGAAATGAAATAAGTGGAAATGCGTAGGGTCGTACCCGTTAAAACACGGGTATATAAAAAAAAATTGCAGAAAATTATTTTGAGTTTGTTTTCATATTTATTCAGTCTGTATATTAGACTTATTAATTAAAGTCGTCTTAAACCTTATACCAATGAACTTTTCTGCTTGTCATTGTCTGCATTATTACTCCCTTACTGAAATCGCATACTTATTTAGAGTAACCTGATATCTGTGGCATCCTGCCAGCTTGTAAAATTTGTAGTTTGAAGAACTGGAAATCGATTCCATTTTAGTGTTTATTGTTCATGTCGGGATTCTGGATAGTTGGTGAAATGCATGGGCAGTCCTATATAGGAATATAACGTTGCCGGAATAATATGACCACACAATTTAGCAGGAAATATAAGTCCTTAAGTGTATCAAACACAGACACTCACAATTTGTTTTATAATGAATAGG
>DATCJQ010000385.1:0-17947 GCA_036562745.1 Flavihumibacter sp. | reverse complement strand
TCCGAAGTGAAAGTGGTGAACGATCAGATCGGCGCACCAACCTATGCAGCTGATCTTGCCAAAGCCATTATGGATATTGTTCGTTATTGCGATCAGCACCCCGACGCACCGGCAACCGGAGGAATTTACCATTACTGTAATGAAGGAAGAATCAGCTGGTATGAGTTTGCGGTGGAAATAAGGGAAATGATTGGAGCGAAGGCCCGCGTAATACCCATCTCTTCGGCAGAATTTCTCACGGCCGCCAAACGTCCCGCATTCAGCCTGATGGATACCACTAAAATCAGGAATCAGTTCGGGGTGCATATTGTACCCTGGAAAGACAGTCTCATGGCCTGTTTGTTTAAGATGCAGCAGTTTCTCGCGTAGCGGCAGGTTTTCCTGATTTTGTTAATCCCCTAACGTTGTGATTTCGGTAAACTGGCACGCACCAGTTCGTAGGATTTGGCAATCCATTCCTTAATAAGCCGGTCGGAGATTGTGTTATCCATTACCACCGTGTTCCAGTGTTTTTTATTCATGTGATATCCCGGCTGGACGGCAGGGTATCGCTCGCGCAGTTCAATCGCTTCATCCGGATCGCATTTCAGGTTGATGCTTTCGAACAGGTCGATATCGGTGAGGGCAAACATCTTGCCTTTTACTTTGTACACCAGGGTTTCGGGTCCAAAGGGAAACTCTTCGGTAACATCCGGAAAACTGAGACAATACTGGCGGAAGGATTCAATATCCATAGGAGCTTATAAGAGAAAGCCAATATACATAAATAAAAAAAGCAAGCCATAAAGCTTGCTTTTTCGTTGGCCTACCTGGATTCGAACCAAGACAAACAGAACCAAAATCTGTCGTACTACCATTATACTATAGGCCATCCTTCCCTAATGGGAGTGCAAAAATAAACTGTGTTGTGATTTCTGCCAAAAAAAAATCAAAAAATCCTTCAAAAAAAGAAAAAGCTAATTCGTTAATTTCCAAGTATGTTATCTCCCAACCGAAGACAATTTCTCCAGCGATTTTCCGCTGCATCCCTGAGCGCCCTGCTGACTTCCATCAGTCTGCCTGCCTGGAGCCGTGAACTCAACCGTGTACTGAACGAATTTTCCGCTTTTACCCCGGAAGCACTGGCGGGGGAGGAGGATTTCTGGTATGCCATTCAGCAGGCCTATACCGTTTCGCCCGGTATCATCAACCTGAATAATGGCGGGGTGAGTCCCTCTCCAAAAACGGTGCAGGAAGCCATGAAACGCTATCACGATTTTAGCAACGAGGGACCCAGTTATTACATGTGGCGCATCCTCGACCAGGGTCGTGAGCCGCTCCGCTCGAAACTTGCCGCTCTCGCGGGATGTGATCCCGAAGAAATCGCCATCCAGCGAAATGCGTCGGAAGCGCTCGAAACGGCCATTTTCGGTTTGCCGCTTAAAGCAGGCGATGAGGTGGTTCTTTCCAAGCAGGATTATCCCAATATGATCAATGCCTGGAAACAACGCGAAAAAAGAGATGGCATCAAGCTGGTTTGGGTGAATCTGGATCTGCCCTCGGAAGACAACAACTACCTCGCGAACCAGTACATAAAGGCATTTACGGCGAAAACAAAGCTGGTTCATATTACGCATATCATCAACTGGAACGGACAGATTCTGCCGGTGCGGAAGATTGCCGATGCAGCACATGCCCGCGGTATTGAAGTGCTGGTGGATGGCGCCCACAGTTTTGCGCATTTTCAATTCAGGCTGGATGAACTCGGCGCCGACTATTTCGGAACCAGTTTGCACAAATGGCTGAGTGCCTGTATCGGAACCGGTTTTCTTTTCGTGAAAAAAGATAAGATCGAAAAACTCTATCCGCTTTTTGGCGCGCCGGAGGGACAGGAAACAAACATCCGCAAGTTTGAGAACCTGGGTACCCGTCCGTTTTTTATTGAGCAGGCTATCGGTAAGGCGATCGAATTTCAGGAAATGATCGGTGGCGAAAGAAAGGAGAAGCGTTTGCTCTATCTCAAGAATTACTGGATGGAAAAGGTGAAGGATCTGCCGGGCGTTGAACTGGGAACTTCCATGAAAGCGGGATTCGGCTGCGCTATTGGACTGATCCATTTCAGGGGAAGAAAACCTGCCGAACTGGAACAGTACCTGTTTAATAAATACAAGATTCACACGGTGGGAATAGAATGGGAATCGATCCGTGGGGTTCGAATCACGCCGCATGTTTATACTACGCTCCCGCAATTGGATACCCTGGTTAAGGGGATTCGCGAGTTTGCGCAGACAGGTGCAGGCAGGTAGATTACTGTTTCATCTGGCGGATCCACTCGCTGATCAGGACTACTCCCTCTGAGTGAATCTGCTCTCTTCCGAGCTCGGGCATCGCAATACCCGGATCGGTTGTATTCATGCGATATACCAGAATGGACTTCTCCGGTTTGCCGGGCACAATGGCATAAGAAAGATTGCCGGATCCGCGACCCGCGGCCACCGGAGTCTTGTACACGCCCAATGCCGTGGGATCCTGGTTCGATATATCGAGCAGCAGTCCGGATGTGTTGGCCGGTCCCTGTGCCGAATGACAATGCGCACAATTGATATCGAGATAGGCGCGGGCCCTTTGATCCAGCGGCTCATCGGGATCATCCCATTTTGCGTTGCGCGGAATCCCGCTCTCGGGCAATTCGGTTAGCCATCCCTGTTGTGCCCAATAAGCCAGCTGGTTCATAGGGCCGTCGGGCGTTTCAACGGTTTTGTTGAGATGCCGGGCACGGAGTCCGATGGGCAGAAATTCCTTTCCATTTGTATGACATCCCTTGCACTGGTTCTTATTCGGAATTACATAATTCGTAGTCTGCTTTTTCCCCTTTGCATTCAGATAGGAAATAGCACGCGTATCACCTGCCAAATCGTAGTATGCCTCTGTTTGTTCTTCATTCCAGATATAGGGGAGAGCATTCCATCCGTCTTTTTCATGAATCAGCAGGCGGGTTTCGATAATCTTTTTCCCTTTGGCAGGATGGCGGGGATCATGCCAGTAATAGAAGTTTTTTATCAGTACCGTGCCTACAGGCAGATCAAAAATATTTGCCGAATCATAGCGGAAAGATGTTCCCTCCGGTAGCTTAATGAACCGCAACTTCTCGGCGTAATTGCTGAACAGCGGTGTATTGAGCTCATAGGGAATCACACCCGCGGCCGGTTTGAGTTCGGCAAGCGGACCAATAAAGAACCCGTAAGATGAAAGCGTTTCCTTAGGGGGCGAGACTGTTTCCGCCTGCCATCGCGATGAGAAAAATCCCAGGGCAAACAGACTGGTCAAAACGAGTAACCGGATCATTTTAATTGCACGTTTACAGGAATGGTAAGACTACATTTATAGGGAGCAGGATCGCGCGAAATATTTTTGAATCCGTTGGCTGCATCGATATTGGCAAAGCTTTCTCCCCGGTTATTTTCAATGCAGAGCGGGCGGTTGGTTGCCTCTTTGTCCAGGATCCCATCATACACAATATGCGGCACATTCTTTCCGAACTTCAGTTTGAACCGATAGAGCTTGCCCATTCTTCCCTTCATGGTGGCACGTTCATGCCTGCGCTCATACTCGTTATCGTGAATATAGATGTTAGCAGGATAGGGGTAGTAGCTGCTGTCGTTGATCGGATTCTCTGTAATATAATAACTCACAACTGCCGTGCCGGTCGTGCGATTATTGATAATCTTGTTGTGATGGATATCAACATTATTGGTGGCCAGCACCATGATGCCGGTTCCCAACGGAACCTTGCCCACTATATTACCTTTGGGTGCAAAATTGGCCAGGTTATTATCGTGCACATGGTTGTTGTACACACGGGTGTATCCGCCTTTTTTCACGGTCAGATCAGGCAGGTCGAAGATCAGGATGCCGCCGGTGTTCCGATAAGTTTGATTGTTATGCACTTCGGCGTGCAGCGAGTTTTCAATTTCAATACCGGCCACATTTTCGGTGGCTATGGAATTTCGTACGACGATATATTGTGACTGTCCCACGTAGATGCCGGCATCGCTGGCCCCGCGGACAAAACAGCTGTCGACCAGTACACGCTGACATTGCACGGGGTATAAACCATATCCGCCGTTTTTACTGTTTGGTCCATTGGTCCATTCCGCCTTGGTGCGGATGAATTGTATGCCATCCACCAGCTGGGTTTTGATGCCATCCCCACTGGTGTTCTGCACCGTCAGATCCTCAATCACAATATTGGAGCCGTTGGTTACACGAATGCCTTCCGCACCGGAAATCTGGTTGGTAAAATCGAGAATGGTTTTGTCCATGCCGCGCCCCCGGATGGTAACGCCGTGTTTACCATCCATACTGAGCGTGCCGCTGAGTTGAAAAACACCTTCGGGTAATTCAATTACCTGATTGTTTTCCACTTCAATAAACTGAGTCTGGAATTTCCGTTGTATATCCTGCTGGGCAATCGCGTAAAGGGAAAAGAGGAAAAAGCCCGGCAGTAAGAGTAGATTTTTCATACTGACAAGGTTCTTCCTCAATGTACGAAATTCAGACGGCCTTTACCAGATAGTAATTCTTTTTGCCTTTTTGAATCAGGTAGTAGCGGTTATGCAGGAGCTTGTCCGTGCTCAGGGTATAATCAATACCCGGAATTTTTTCCTTGTTCAGGCTCACTCCGCCACTCTGTACCATTTTCCGGGCTTCACCCTTACTGGGGAAGATGCCGGTTTCGGCCAGAAAACTCACGATATCGGTTCCCTCCTTAATACGATCGAGTGAAAACTCTGAGGAAGGCACGCCATCCATAACGCGGAGGAGCTGGTCTTCGCTCAGGCTCCCGATCACTTCGGTGGTCACATTACCGAAGAGAATTTCAGAGGTCTTGAGCGCAAATTCGTATTCGGGGCGGCCATGTACCAGAATGGTAATTTCCTCGGCCAGTTTTTTCTGCAGTGCTCGCTGATGCGGGGCGGCCTCGTGTTCTTTCAGGAGGGCTTCAATTTCTTCGCGGTTGAGGAAGGTGAAGATCCGGATCCATTTGGCCGCGTCTTCATCGGAAGCATTCAGCCAGAACTGGTAAAACTGGTAGGGCGATGTCTTATTCGGATCCAGCCACACATTCCCTTTTTCGGTTTTTCCGAATTTACCGCCATCGGATTTGGTCAAAAGCGGACAGGTAAAAGCAAAAGCCTCGCCTCCACCCATACGGCGAATCAGCTCGGTGCCGGTGGTGATATTACCCCACTGGTCGCTGCCGCCCATCTGGAGTTTGATGTTTTTGTTCTTGTGAAGCCAGTAAAAATCATATCCCTGGATCAGCTGGTAGGAGAATTCGGTAAAGCTGATGCCGCTTTCACCCTCAATTCTCTTGCGCACGCTGTCCTTGGACATCATATAATTAACTGTAATATGTTTGCCCACATCCCGGATAAAGTCCAGGAAGCTGAAGTCTTTGAACCAGTCGTAATTGTTCACGATTTCGGCCGAATTGGGTTTGGAGGGGTCGAAATCGAGGAATTTCTCCAACTGGGCACGGATTCCGGCCAGGTTTTTCCGGAGTGTTTCCTCATCCAGCATTTTCCGTTCTTCGGACTTGAAGGAGGGATCACCCACCATGCCCGTAGCGCCCCCGATCAGGGCAAATGGCTTATGACCAGCGCGTTGAAGATGCACGAGGAGTAAAATAGGCACCAGGCTGCCGATATGCAGACTGTCTGCAGTGGGATCAAACCCGATATAACCGGCTGTCATCTCTTTGTTAAGCTGTTCTTCCGTACCCGGCATGATGTCCTGTAGCATGCCTCTCCATCGTAATTCTTCTATCAAATTCATAAAAAATACTGCAATTTGCAGCAAAACTAACGCAATCGGACTAGCTGGCGAAAGGCAATATTGAAGGGTGGTGATCGTTATAGTCCATTAGCGAAAATCTTTGCTTATCCAGAACTTAACCTGATGAACCAATTAAATCGTGGTTTTTTGTGTTTACTCCTGATGGTGCCCATGGCATTGTCTGCCCAGTTTCGTAAATATTCGAATGAATTTCTCAATATCGGCGCGGGTGCGCGCGGCCTCGCCATGGGATCTGCGCAGGTGGCTTCCGTTTCGGATGGAACGGCAGGATACTGGAATCCGGCAGCACTGGTTCACATCAAGGAACAACCGCAGGTAAGCCTGATGCATGCTGAATATTTCGCGGGGATCGGTAAATACGATTATGCCAATATTTCATTGCCCCTGAAAGACGGAAAAAGAACCATCGGTTTATCGCTGCTGCGATTTGCCGTGGATGATATTCCGAATACCGTGTTCCTGGTTGAGCCGGATGGCACCATCAACTTTGACAATATCACCACCTTTTCATCGGCCGATTATGCTTTTCTGTTTTCCTATGCCCAGGAGCTGAAGATGAAGGGGGCTACGGACAAAAAACTCAACCTCGGTTTCAATGCCAAAGTCATTCACCGTAAAGCCGGTGATTTTGCCACGGCCTGGGGATTCGGTTTTGATGCGGGCATCCAGTACATCAATAAGCGTTTACAGGTGGGTGTGGTAGCCCGCGATGTAACCACCACATTCAATGCCTGGACCTATAGCATCAACGATAAGATGCGGGAAGTGTTTTACGTAACCCAGAACGAGGTGCCGGTGAAATCGAACGAGCTGACGGCTCCCAAACTGATTGCGGGTGCTTCCTATAATTTTAAATTGAACAATTCCATCAACCTGCTGGCGGAGGCCAATCTGGATTTCACATTCGACGGAAGGAGAAATACGGTGATCAGTTCTTCAGCGGTAAGTGTGGATCCCAAAATCGGACTGGAAGCCGCTGTGAAGGAGGTGTTTTTTGTACGGGCAGGCATCCACAATTTTCAGCGTGCCCTGGATGATGACGACAGTACCTATCAGAAAAAAGTGTGGATTTACCAGCCTGCACTGGGGGCGGGATTCCGGCTGCAGAACGTGATGATTGATTATGCTTTCACCAATCTTGCGAATCAGTCAAATCCCCTGTATACCCATGTATTTTCCTTAAGGCTCGACCTGGTTAAGAAAAACAAGAATAAGAATCAGAATCAGTAACTGCTTTGCATATGCGCACATATCTCAGGATACATAATTTCTTCCGTTTGTTGGGAATGCTGGTAATGATAGCCACCGGAAAAATGGCGCTGGCACAGCCTTTCAATAATGAATGGATTGATTTCTCCAAAACCTATTATAAGTTCAAGGTAGGGGCTGATGGTATGTACCGGATTACGGCCGCCGCACTTAATGCAAACGGGTTGGGCAATATACCAGTGGAACAGTTGCGGATGTATCGCAATGGTGAAGAAGTTCCTTTTTATACTTCCGTGCCGACCGGCCCTCTTCCCTCAAATGGATATATCGAATTTATCGGTTTTGCCAATGACGGAGTGCCCGACAGGGAATTGTATCGGGATCCCCAGTTCCAGCATCGTACCAAGTATAGTCTTCATGCAGATACTGCCATTTACTTTCTGACCATTGAACCCAATCAGCCGAATAAGCGGTTCATTACCCGGGACAATGATGTGGCCAATAACACCCTGGCCCCCGAGCCCTATTTCATCTATAAGTTGGCCAAGGATTTTAAGGAAAGAATCAATCCTGGTTTTGCCGCCGACCTGGAACAATATGTTTATTCATCCTCCTACGATCGTGGTGAGATTTGGTCCAGTAACGAGATCCGCCAGCGATTAACCCGGTCGGAAACCCAGTCCAACCTCCGGGTTGCGCCTGAGGGACCGGATGCCACACTCGAGTTCGGTGCATTTGGGAACACGGTAAAAACCAGAAGGGTGCGGCTGGAGGTCAACGGTTCCAACCTGTATGAAGGAGCGATGAACTTCTTCAATGATATGGTTACCACCGTAAATGTGCCCATATCATTAATTTCGGGTGGATCCGCCACCGTTGCGTTCACCAATGTGCAGCCACCTGCTCCGCCTACCGGCACGGATCCCTATCTCGACCGGATGGTGATTTCTTTTTACGAGCTTACTTATCCCAGACAGTTCAACTTTAATAATACCCGCTTTTTCTCCTTTGAACTGGAACCCAAAACTTCGGGACATTATCTCGAAATCACCAACTTCAATGCAGGCAATGCTGCGCCTATTTTATACGATCTGGAGAACCATGAACGCTATGTTGCCAATACCCAGGTGAGCGGCGTATTCAGATTCGCACTGCCCGGAACCGCCAACAAAAGAAGACTGGTAATGGTAGGCCAGGTTGCCGCCAGTAACCACCCGTATCAGGTAACTACTTTTACGCCGAAAACTTTTACCGATTTCCGCCAGCCCGCTCTTCAGGGCAATTACCTGATGATCAGCCATAAGCAATTGTTCGGGGGAAGTTCGGGTAATAATGCCGTGGAAGATTATCGCGATTACAGAAGAAGTACGGCAGGCGGTGGTTACAATGCCCAGATCTATGATATAGAGGAGCTGACAGATCAGTTCGCTTTTGGCATTTTTGGACATCCCTTGTCCGTACGAAATTTTGTTCGTTTTGCCCAGAGCAATTTCAGTCAGCCTATCCAGTATGTACTGCTGGTTGGGAAGGGCGTAGCCTACAACAGCTACAGAGCCTCGGCCAATGTGATGAGGCCGAGAATTACCGAATTGAATCTGGTGCCCACTTTTGGTTATCCGGGTTCCGACAATATGCTTTGCGCTGTAGGTCCGGCCGACCCGCGACTTACCGTGCCCGTCGGTCGGATTTCGGTTCTTTATCCCGCTGAGCTGGAAACCTACCTCGAGAAAGTGAAAGAATTCGAGCAGGTTCGCGCCAGTGCACCGCATACGATTGAGGGAAGAGCATGGATGAAAAATGCACTGCATGTTACGGGTGCTACGGATGCCCTGCTGGGCACACAGCTCTGCAACTACATGCAGAGTTTTGCCCGAATCACAGCCGATACTTTTGCAGGCTACAAGACCACGGTGTTCTGTAGCTCGGCCGGTAATCCGGCGAACCAGTCACAGGTTCAGGTGATCCGAAATATGTTCTCCAATGGTCTTGCCCTGCTGAACTATTTTGGGCACTCTTCAGCAAGTACGCTCGAGTTTAATATCGAAGAGCCGGAAGTATATAACAATAAGGGAAAATATCCCGTGTTTTCTGTAAACGGTTGTTATGCCGGTGACCTGTTTACCTATTCCGATCAGCGTTTCGGATATATTGAAACCCTGTCTGAAAAATACGTACTGGCCAAGCAAAAGGGAGCCATTGCCTTTATCGCCAGCACCCATTTTGGTATTGTGAACTATCTGTCCGCCTACCTGGTCGATTTCAATACCAATTTGTCGGTTGATAATTATGGCGCTTCAATCGGTCTGTTGAATCAGGAATCCATCAGCGATATGCTCGATCGTTTTTCTCCCATCGACTTCCTGGCCCGATGCCATGCCGAACAATTGGGTATTCACGGCGATCCGGCACTTCGCATGTATCAGTTTGATAAACCTGACTATGTAATAGAGGAGCCCTATGTTGAAATCAACCCGCAGTTTATCTCGGTAGCGGAACAGGAATTTGATCTCAAAATCCGGTACTTCAATATTGGCAAAGCCACCAACGATTCCATTAATGTTAAAGTAACCCGTATCCTTCCCAATGGAACCCGGGTGGTGATCTATAATGAAAGACGGCTGGCTCCGAAAAATGACGATACCATCCAGCTGAAAGTGCCCATCAATCCAACTACCGATAAAGGCAATAACCGGATCGAAGTGGTGTTGGACGATAATGATGAGATTCAGGAAGAAGAGGAGGGTAACAACTCTATTGTAAAAACAGTATTTATTTATGAGGATGAGGTTACGCCGGTATATCCGCAGAAATTCTCGATTGTAAACAACGCTTCACAGAAATTCTACGCATCTACGGCAAATCCCTTCAGCGAGCCCAAACGATACTATTTTGAACTCGACACTACTGCTACATTTGATTCTCCGTTCAAGGTTGCACTGAATACCCAAAGTTCAGGCGGATTGCTCGAGTTCAGTCCCCAGGTAAACTATACCGACAGTACGGTTTATTACTGGCGTACTGCCATTGAGGAGCCCGCCGGTGTGGAGATGCGCTGGAGCACGTCTTCCTTCCAATACATTTCCAATAGCAGTGACGGATTCGGACAGGCGCATGTTTACCAGCATACCGAATCAGAATCCAACCGGATTTCAATCGATACCGTTTCAAGAAAATGGAAATTTGATACCAAGGTAAACAGTCTGACCATCCGAAACGGTGTGTATCCAACCGCAGCCAGCCTGGCTTCCGAGTTCGCCATTCACTATAATGGAAACATGGATATTGCCAGTGTGTGCGGCGTGTCGGGTATCATATTCAACGTATTTGATCCCATCACCTTCCTGCCCTGGTTTAACGCCATGCCGGGCGAACCGTCGCGATTCGGATCGGATGATGTTTGTGGTGCGGACCGTCGTTTCAACTTCCAGTACAATATTCTCGATCCCGTTAAGAGAAAAGCCGCAATGGACTTCCTGAGATCGATTCCTTCGGGATATTTTGTAGTGGTAAGAAATATTTCGGGAACGGCAGTAAATACCAATACTTATGCGGAGGATTGGAAAGCTGATACTGCTCAGTGGGGTTCGGGCAATTCACTTTATCATGCATTGGCAGAACAGGGTGCCCTGGTTGATTCATTCGACCGCCCGCGTTCCTTCATCTTTGTGTACAGAAAGGATCGTATTACTGATTTCCCGGTTGTTTCCAAATTCAGTGATGGCACCCTGGATAAAATAAATATCACACTCGATTGTTTAACCGAAGAACTTAACGCTTCCATCAGCTCACCCGTAGTTGGTCCGGCTAAAGCCTGGACTGAATTCACCTGGAGAGGAAATACGGAAGATCCTAATCCCGGCGACAGTGCAGTGTTTGAAATACGGGGTGTTGCCGTCAACGGATCCGAAACGATTCTGCATACGGTTCCGATGACGACCAGTTCGGTTGATCTCAGTTCGGTTAATGCTGCCGACTTCCCCTATATGCGGGTGGTGATGAGGAATATCGATTCCACCTACGGTACGCCCTACCAGTTAAGACGTTGGCATATCACCTATCAGTCAGAACCGGAAGGTGCCGTGGCGCCCAACCTTTTCTGGATGGCAAAAGATACCTTGGAGCTGGGCGAAACGCTGAATTTCGGGGTGGCCTTTAAGAATATCAGCGCAATCGACTTCGATAGTGTAAAAGCGAAACTGGTGATTACCGATCAGTCGAATACCCAGCACGAGATTCCGCTTTCCATGTTGAAGCCGCTCGCGCAGGGCGATACCATCAAGTTTAGCATGCCGATCGATACCCGCAAGTTTGCGGGAACCAATACCCTGTACTTTGCGTTCAACCCCGAAAACCATCAGCCCGAACAGCAATTTGTAAACAATTTCCTCTATCATAGCTTCTATGTGCGGCCCGATAAGTATAATCCGCTGCTGGATGTTACTTTCGACGGAGTGCATATCCTGAATGGTGATATCGTTTCGGCGAAGCCGCATATTGAAATCAAACTGAAGGATGAGGCCCGGTATATGCTGCTGGATGATACATCGCTGCTATCCGTTAAAGTGAGGTTCCCCGACGGATCCATCAAAACCTATAAGGTCGATAACGATACGCTGCGCTTCCAGCCGGCATCTGCAGATGGAAAGAACACGGCCGTCCTGCATTTCTATCCGGCCTTCCTGACCACATACAGTGAAGATGGAATGGATTCGTATGAATTGTATGTAACTGGTAAGGACCTGAGTGATAATACGGCCGGCAACAAGGATTATTCCGTGAATTTTATGGTGATTAACAAGCCGATGATATCGAACTTGTTGAACTATCCCAATCCGTTCACTACATCCACCGCCTTTGTATTTACGATTACCGGTAGCGAAATACCCACTAATTTCAAAATACAAATCCTCACTATCACTGGTAAGGTCGTTCGGGAGATCACTGCTCTCGAACTGGGACCGCTCCGTATCGGCAGAAACATCACTGAATACAAATGGGATGGAACCGATCAGTACGGACAGCGCCTGGCAAATGGTGTTTACCTCTACAGAGTGGTTTCCACGCTCAATGGTAAACGCATGGACAAGTTCAGAAGCCAGGGTGAGAATACCGACAAGTATTTCACCAAAGGTTATGGTAAGATGTATTTAATGCGGTAGGTCCTCTTTCTTAAACCGGATGCAGGCGGCAGCGAGGACCAGCACCGGAATCACCGGCATGACAAACCGGTTTAACCAGTCGTCGCAAGACATGATCACCGAGAGGTAAAAGAAGCCGGTAAATAGCAGGAAGAATAAGGCCAGTTTCGCTCTGCGCCGGAGCATCTGAACCATTGAAGCAATAACCGCCAGGTAAAGCGGATAAAACAATGCCATCAGGATTGCATTGTGCCCCGTTGAATAGTAGGAGCGGACAAAACCGAAGAAGGAAATAGTTCTCTTATAGAACAGCTCCAGGAAGAATCCGGGGGAGTGGAAAAAGAGTTGAATCATTCCCTGAATTGAATTCGCGTTTCGAATGGCGGCCGGATCTACTCCACTTAACTCTTTTGTTGGCACATCACAGATCACATGACCTTCCAGAAAAGGTCGCGCGAAATCAAAGCTTCCGCCTATGGAAAGAAACCGGTTGGTGAGCAGAAACAAGGCCGTTACCACTGTGGCTCCAATCAGCACCGAAACCGGGTTCAGTTTTTTGTCTTTCACATATCGGAACAGCGCGAAAAGCAGTACGGCTGAAACAGCGATAATACCGGTGGGACGGGCAAATAACACGGCAGCCATCAGGAAGAGGGTGCCGGCGTTTTTCAATCCTTTTTTAAAGAAACAGTACAGAAAAAAAATCGTGAGGCTGAGAAAAAAGGATTCGGTATACAGATAGGTATTCCATGCCTGATAGGGAAAACAGCATACCAGATAGAGGGTAGCTATTTTCGACAGGGTTTGGTTACCCGAAAGCAGGCAGGCCAGCTTATAGAAATAGTACATCGACAATCCCGATAAAGCTGTCTGCAAAACGAAAGCCCCATACAGACCGATCTTGATCTTCAGGCAAAAGCTGAGAAACAGGATATAAGTACTGTAAAGCAGGTACTGTATTTTGGTATAGGGCTGGCCATCCACCAGCAGGCCCGCTTCCCGGATATATTTGGCTGCTTCGTCCTGGGTAACCAATCCGAACTGTTTGTGCAGTGCCACCTGCATCAGCAGCCAGAGAAGGGAGAGCGCTATCAGGAAATTCCGCTCACTGGCAAAAACATTGCTTTTAAAAGGATTCCTCATCGTTCTGTTGGCCTAAGAATTGGAAGGAAGGTTTTGCATCCGGTGAATATATTTCCCGATTACATCGAATTCGATATTGACGCGGTCGCCGGGTTTGACCTTTCCGATATTCGTATGTTCGTAGGTATAGGGGATGACGGCTACGGTGAACTCGTCCAGTGCCAGGTTAAAGATGGTGAGACTGATACCGTTCAGGCAGATCGAGCCCTTTTCGATGATCAGGGCGGCAAAGGAGGCGGGGATCCGGAACCGGTATTCCCAGCTGCCATTCCGGTTTTCGGCTTCGAGGCATTCGGCTGTGCAGTCTACATGCCCCTGAACGATATGTCCGTCGAGCCGGCCATTCATTACCATACAGCGTTCCAGATTCACGGGATCGCCCGCGGCAAGGGTGCCCAGGTTGGTTTTTTCCAGGGTTTCGGCAATGGCCGTAACGCGGTGTTCCCCGGGTCGGAGGGCGTCCACCGTGAGGCAGACCCCGTTATGGGACAGGCTCTGATCGATCTTCAATTCCCCGGAAATGGGGGAGGAAACCCAGAAAATCCGGTTGGTTCCGTTCTGTTCGGTATGGGTAATAGTGCCCAGGGATTCTATAATTCCGGTAAACATAGCTGCAAAATAGGCTCAAATCCGGTTTTCCGACAAAAAAGGATTTGTTGGAATATTGATATTTATTATCTTTGCCCTCCAAAAATTTACCAAAGGAGGTATATTAATATGCTTATTATCGATTCAAAAGACTGCGAAAACATTGACAAGGCTCTCAAAAAGTACAAAAAGAAATTTGAGAAAGCTAAAATTCTGGTTCAGTTAAGAGATCGCCAGTCTTATACCAAGCCCTCTGTTAGACGTCGTGCAGAAGTTCTGAAAGCGATTTACAAGCAACAGGTGGCTAGTGGTAAGTTCGATGTGTAATTAATCGCATTGTTCAATATAGTGTGGAGAGATCGCAGCAATCTTGTAGATTTGTTGCGATCTCTTTTTTATGCCTGAAAAGCCCGATCCCATTATAGAAGAATTCCTGTCTTATCTCGCCAGCGAGAAAAGATATTCCCCTCTCACCATCCGGGCTTATGCAACCGATCTGAAGGAGTTTGGCGAATTTCTCCAGGTAAAATATGAAAACATTCCGCTGCTGGAAGCCGGCACTTTCATCGTCCGTTCCTGGTTGTCTTCTTTGAAGGATGAACCGAATCCGCTTTCGGCCACCAGTATTGCCCGCAAACTTTCTTCGTTAAGATCCTTTTACAAATTTCATCTCCGTCAGGGGAATATTGCAGTTTCTCCCGTTGCCCAGTTGTCGGCACCCCGGGCGGCGAAGCGTTTGCCGGTTTATCTCGAAGAGCAGCAGGCAGCGCAGATGCTGAATAATCCTGTCACAGGCGATGGATGGAAGGGATTGACCACCCGCCTGGTGCTGGCGCTTTTTTACCAGACCGGAATGCGTTTGAATGAGCTGGTCACGCTTCAGCACGGACAGATCGACTATTACCGGAAAACCCTGCGGGTATGGGGGAAAGGAGGGAAGGAGCGGATCATTCCGGTGCAGCCTGCCCTGCTGGATCTGATCAGGGAATACGAGGAGCTGAAGAAAAAGGATTGGGGGGCGGTGGAATCAGCATCACCGCTGCTGGTTACGGAGAAAGGGCGACCGGTTTACCATAAGTATGTTTATCTGCTTGTAAAAAATTATCTCGCATCGATTACGACGCTGCAAAAGAAGAGTCCGCATATACTGCGACACAGTTTTGCCACGCATTTACTGAATGAAGGGGCGGAATTAAATGCGGTGAAAGAGCTGCTGGGGCATGCGAGTCTGGCGGCCACACAGGTGTACACACACAATACCATCGGAAAATTGAAGGACGTTCACAAGAAGGCGCATCCACGGGGTTGAAAAAGCACTTAAGTGTTTGTATGTGAATGATTTGCAAAAAAGCAAAATAGTTCAGATCATTCTTGGAAAATGGGTCCAGTTATGCTATCTTCATAACACTGACGGTCCAGGCCTATGGAAATTCGACCACCGGAAGTTCTTTATTTATTGTTCACTTTAAACGTGATTGTTATGAACGTTACCATTCAAACAGTACATTTTGATGCAGACATCAAGTTAGTGGATTATGTAACCAACAAACTGAGGAAGCTATCCACTTTTCATGATAGAATTATCAAGGTGGACGTTTTTTTGAAACTAGACAATGTAGTACATCAGATTAAAGACAAAGTAGCAGAAATCAGAGTTCACGTGCCCCGACACAACTTCTTCGTAAAAGCCAGTTCCAAATCCTTTGAGGAGTCCTTTGACAGTGCGCTTGATTCACTGGTAAACCAGATAAAACGTAAAAAAGAAAAGCAATACGCCAAATAAGAAACGAATTGAAGACCTCTCCGGAGGTCTTTTTTTTTGCGCTGTACTGAAGAAACAGTGGGGTTTGGACGGGTAAAGGGAATCGGTTTGACCCAGTAAACTGAAACAAAGCAGGTTAGTTAAAAAAAAATGACCCCAAAATTTTTGTATTTCTTAAATTCTTTTACCTTTGCCATCCCGTAAACAAAAAGGGAGAGTTCTTTAACACATTCAATCGCCACTTTAGCTCAGCTGGTAGAGCAACTGATTTGTAATCAGTAGGTCGTTGGTTCGATTCCGACAAGTGGCTCTTGTCTAGTAAACGGGCAGGTTCCAGAGCGGCCAAATGGGGCGGACTGTAAATCCGCTGTCTTTCGACTTCAGAGGTTCGAATCCTCTCCTGCCCACTTTCCTTTTCCGGTTGACCGGGAGAGGAAAAGTTCTTAGAAAGGAATAAAAGGAAGTTCGTGCGGATGTCCGGACGATTTAAGCGGAAGTAGCTCAATTGGTAGAGCGATAGCCTTCCAAGCTATAGGTTGCGAGTTCGAGACTCGTCTTCCGCTCTTTTTTTCCGCCGTTATAGCTCAGGGGTAGAGCACTTCCTTGGTAGGGAAGAGGTCGTGAGTTCGAATCTCACTAACGGCTCCAAAGAGCAATGCCGGAACGGAACGCAGGGAATGTGATCAGGGCTGGTAGTTCTTAAAAAATGGTGCGAAAGCATCCTATTTATATGAAACCTCCGCAAGGAGGGTGGAAAATTTTAAAACCACAACTTAAAAACAAATAAAATGGCAAAAGAGACCTTTAAGAGGGAGAAGCCCCACGTTAACGTAGGTACTATTGGCCACGTTGACCACGGTAAAACCACTTTGACTGCCGCTATCACATCTATCCTTGCAAACAAGGGTTTGGCGGAAGCAAAGAAGTATGATGAAATTGATGGAGCTCCTGAAGAAAAAGAGCGTGGTATCACCATCAATACTGCACACGTTGAATATCAGACAGCAAACCGTCACTATGCTCACGTTGACTGTCCTGGTCACGCTGACTATGTGAAAAACATGATTACCGGTGCTGCTCAGATGGACGGTGCCATCCTGGTTGTGGCTGCTACCGATGGTCCTATGCCTCAAACTAAAGAACACATCCTCCTGGCTCGTCAGGTAGGCGTTCCCAAGATCGTTGTGTTCATGAACAAAGTAGACCTGGTTGACGACCCCGAGCTGCTGGAGCTGGTTGAAATGGAAATCCGTGACCTGCTGAGCTCTTATGGCTTCGACGGTGACAATACTCCGATCATCCAGGGTTCTGCAACCGGCGCACTGGCTGGTGAAGAAAAATGGGTTGCTAAAATCGACGAACTGATGGAAGCGGTTGACTCTTACATTCCGCTGCCTCCCCGTCCGGTTGACATGCCCTTCCTGATGTCTGTAGAAGACGTATTCTCTATCACTGGTCGTGGTACCGTAGCTACCGGTCGTATCGAGCGTGGTCGCATCAAAGTTGGTGAGCCCGTTGAGATCGTAGGTCTGATGGAAAAGCCGATGACTTCTACCGTAACTGGTGTTGAGATGTTCAAGAAACTCCTCGACGAAGGTGAAGCTGGTGACAACGCCGGTCTGCTCCTCCGCGGTATTGAGAAAAAAGATATCCGTCGTGGTATGGTAATCTGTAAGCCCGGTTCTATCACTCCCCACACTGAATTCCGTGGTGAAGTGTACGTACTGAGCAAAGAAGAAGGTGGTCGTCACACTCCGTTCTTCAACAAGTATCGTCCTCAATTCTACTTCCGTACTACTGACGTAACTGGTGAAGTTACTCTGCCGGAAGGAACTGAGATGGTGATGCCTGGTGATAACACCAACCTGAAAATCACCCTGATCCAGCCGATCGCTATGGAAAAAGGTCTGAAATTCGCTATCCGCGAAGGTGGACGTACCGTAGGTGCCGGTCAGGTTACTGAGATCATTAAATAAGACAGTAGTCAATAAATAAGTAAAAATGGTCCTAAAAGGGCGGTTGACCCGAACTGAAGGGGCCATTTTTACTTTTTAGATACTAAATTTGTCTTTCTCTACGGGCATAGTTCAATGGTAGAATAGAGGTCTCCACAACCTTAGATACGGGATCGAATCCTGTTGCCCGTGCTAGTTGAACGAAATTGATTAAATTGCAAAAGCTCAATAGGTCTCAGCTACCTGTTGAGTTCTTTTGTTTCTGTGATTCAATGTAAAACTGTAATCTTGTAGCATGAATAAAGTAACCAACT
>DATCJQ010000495.1:0-16103 GCA_036562745.1 Flavihumibacter sp. | reverse complement strand
GCTTTGTGCTGTTCCTGATAGGAGCACCGCTGGGTTCGATCATC
This sequence comes from Flavihumibacter sp., assembly GCA_036562745.1. Taxonomy (GTDB): domain Bacteria; phylum Bacteroidota; class Bacteroidia; order Chitinophagales; family Chitinophagaceae; genus Flavihumibacter. Next base: position 16,059 of record DATCJQ010000495.1, on the reverse strand, counting down.
CGCAAGGGAGGTATCGGCACCCCGTTGGTTTTTGCCGTTATCTTCTTTGTGATCTTCTTCCTTCTCAACAATTTCGGTAAGAAGTTTGTAAAAGAAGCGGTGCTGGCACCGGGATGGGGAATCTGGCTGGCTACATTCGTGCTGCTGCCGATCGGGGTGTTCCTAACCTACAAGGCTATGCGAGATTCACAACTGTTCAATAAAGAATTCTACTATAGGGCATTCCGGCGCTTGCAACCGCTGATTAACCGGCTCAGAAACAAATCCGGTGAAGCCCAACCGCAATAACTAAACAACCACTATTATGAAAAAGCTAGCCCAATCTCGCCGATCATTTATCGCAAATACATCAAAAGCATCACTGGCGCTGGGTCTCGGCTCCACTGTCATCGGAAGTGGATTATTGAGCTCCTGTACCGGCTCCAAAGCTGCGGGAAGCAATCCCTTCCGTACAGGTTTCGACCAGAGCCCTCTTCCCTATTCCTACAGCGCACTGGAGCCTTATATCGATGCGCTGACAATGGAAATCCACCATACCAAACACGCAGCTTCCTATACCAAGAATCTGAATGATGCCGCCGTAGCGGAAGGGGTGGATCGCAGCAAGCCGGTTGAAAATGTGCTGGCCAATATCAAAAAATACTCCATGAAGATGCGCAACAATGCCGGCGGTCATTATAACCATGAACTGTTCTGGAAAAGCATGCGCAATGTTCGGGTGGATAATAAACCCGGCGGAGCACTGCTCTCTGCGATCGAATCAAAATTCGGCGCATTCGGCAGCTTCAAAACAGCTTTTGCCGAAGAAGCCAAGAGCCGTTTCGGCAGTGGCTGGGCCTGGTTGCTGCTCACCAGGGATAAGCAACTCGCAGTGAGTTCCACTCCCAATCAGGATAACCCGCTGATGCCGGTTGCTCCGCTGCAAGGTATTCCCCTGCTGGGACTGGACGTGTGGGAACATGCCTACTATCTCAAATACCAGAACAAACGCGCTGATTATATCGACAACTGGTGGAATCTCGTTAACTGGGATTATGTAAGCACCCGTTACGAAACAGCAATGAAATAATTAAGGGGCATCTTTAAATCGGCCGGTTTTCATGGCGATTTTGAAAAAACCCTCGGGACTTTGGGTGGATGTCAGCACCAGCACGGTACTGGTATCCACCACTGCTACGCTGTTCCACAGGCCTTCATTCTCCGGAGCAATGTTAAACAGATTGGCGTCCAGGAGACGAAACTTCCCATAGCTATTCGGCTCGCAAATCGCCACAAAAGGCACCGATACATGCAGGGGATCGGCACGTTCCGGACGCTTGTAGGATGTTTGTCCGGTTAGTACCAGCCCACCGTTCGGCAACCGGGCCAGATAGGGAGCACCACAATAGATGGATTTATCTGCCATTTCATCCGGCACCACACCATGCAGGCGCACGGCTGCCGTGGCACCGGCAACAGCCGGGCTCTCCAGTATGGAGATGGTAAAATGGCCGCCCTTTGAATTGTCTTCAATAGCGGTCAGAACTTTTTGTGTTACCCCATCCAGTACAAGGGATACCGGCATGCCATCGCGTGCACCGGGAGCATAGGTGTAACGAATTGGTCCCGTCCATGTAAGTCCCTTATCAATCGAATAGAGTTTGGAAATTTCCTGGTCATCGCTGTCGCGGAAATTATTTTCGTTGGCAAAATAGATTTCGAGATTCCCATCAGGCAATTCAATCATTTTCGGTTCCCAGCATCCGTTATGGAACTGGTTATCGGCACTGTAAAGAATCTGAACTTCTGACCACTCGCCGCCCACGGGTTTGCGAATCAGGCCGATTTCGAATTTATAGCCGCCGCCTGTAACATAGGGACGCAGGTTGGTGAGCACGAACAGGGTGCCATCGCTCATTTCCATCACTTCTGGATTGTTAAACTCATGTGCCGCAGTGTTGTGATGGATAGCCTCGGGAGCGGTCCAGGTTTTCCCGCCATCGCTGCTATAACGCGACATAATACCGCCATTGGTTTCTCTGCCCGAATCAAAATAGACCAGCATCAGCCGACTGTCCTTAAGCTGGATGATGCGTGCATACCCGTGGTAATCGCGGTCATTTACATCGGACACATACTGCACATTGGGCGCCCACTCGATGGTAGCGGCATCATTCTGATCGGAATCAGGTAATTTATCCTGCTTTTCAGAACTGCAATGGCAAAAGTTTAGCAGCCCACCCATCAGGATGAGAAATTTCACGCGTTTCATGGTAGTTAGGATAAGTCGTTAGGAATCGATTTATTTTTCCGCAGGGATGGGCATATACACACCCTCTTTTACAGGTCTTCCGAAATTGGGTGTGCCATCTTTATTCCAGGTAAACCGTTGTGCTCTGGGTGTTCGGAACCGGCCGCAGCCTTGTCCCGGTTGCGAATTGGCGTGATAGAGTATCCAGTTTTCCTTACCATTGGGAGAAACGAAAAAGGAATTATGTCCGGTAGCATAAACGCCGTTTTCCGGATCGGAACTGAATACAGGCTCGGGATGTTTTTTCCAGGATTTGGGATCCATCAGATCACGGCCGGTGAGTTCCAGTAACCCAAGTGTATAATTATCTGTCCAGCATCCGCTGGCAGAATAAACGATGAATACTTTTTTTCCGTTCTGCAAAAACTGAGGTCCTTCGTTCACAAACACCTCGGGCGGATCAACCGGATTCCTGATGGTTCCATGCATTTCCCAGGGCAATTCGGGGGTGCTGATCATGACCCGCTCGGAAGATATCGTCCAGGGATTGCTCATCTTCGCGATATAAATATTTTGCCTTCCGTTCACATCGCCTTCCCATCCCGACCAGATCATATACAACTGTTTTTTATAGCGGAAGACATTTGCGTCGATGGCCCACTTGTCGGTGACATCGCCCACTTTGCCTTTGAATTCCCAGGTATCGGTCATGGGATCGGCAGAACGATTTTCCAGCACGAACATGCGATGATTTTTATTTTGTCCATCGTCGGCTGCAAAATACACATACCAGGCTCCGTCGATGAAGTGAATTTCCGGCGCCCACAATTCTTTTGAATAGTTGGTATTGGGTGGCGGTTCGAAAATGGTTTTGCGTTCCGCCTTTGCCAGTTCGGCAATATTTTTTGTTTTCCACAGTACGAGTTTATTACCCATGGTGTGCATGTAGTAATAATATCCATCCTTATAAAAGCTGAAGGGATCAGCGCCTGAAGGTAATAAGGGGTTGGCAAATGTACCGGGTTGCTGACCGGATACAGCCAGCCAACCCCCTATCAGAAATATGCATGCTAATATTCGCATCTCTTATTTTTTCATTTTCACCAGGTTCTTGTTGTAAAGCGGCTGGTGAACGCGTTTGAGTCCGTCAATCGGGAATTTGATCACTTTACGGTCGTAGGTCATAAATCCGTTGGTTTCCACTTCCACGTCGGTGGTTTGTGTATAAACCGCAGCAGACAAACCTTGTTCGATGAGTTTGGGAATGGCACTCATGAACTCGGAGTAGCGTTTGAAGAGTTCCTCTTTGGTTTTGAAGCTCTGATAGCCCCAGTTATCCTTGGTTTGCCAGGTATGACCCTCAATGGGCAATCCGAGACCACCAAACTCACCCAGTACGTTCACCCACTCACGTCCATAAACATAGGGATGCAGCATCAGGGGTTCGGGATAGTGGTGCAGATCGACGATATGACCCACGGGTTCGAAGTTTCCACCGCTCGCATGGTTTACGAGGCGGGTGGGATCTTCCTGCATGGTCCACTTGGTGATTTCAGTGGTTTTGAACTGTCCCCATGCTTCGTTAAAGGGAACCCAAACCACAATAGAGGGGAAATTGTACAGATCACGCATGATCTCTTTCCACTCTTCGCGGAATATCGCTTCTGATTCGGGAGTTCTGTCGCGGTCGGTTGCCTTACCATAAAAACCGATACGTTGTTCCCATTTGTTACCCATGTCGCCGGAGGGCATATCCTGCCATACCAGCATACCGAGTTTATCGCAGTGATAATACCAGCGGGCGGGTTCCACTTTAACGTGCTTGCGGATCATATTGAAACCCATTTCCTTGGTTTTAACAACATCAAAGAGCAGCGCTTCTTCAGTGGGCGCGGTGTACAAACCGTCGGGCCACCAACCCTGATCCAGCGGACCATACTGGAATACAAATTCATTGTTCAGCAACATACGCTGCATCCCATTGGCATCGGGGGCCATGGAAATTTTGCGCATGGCGAAATAAGAACCCACTTCATCCACCGGTTTGTTCTTGCGGATTACGGAAACCTTCAGATCATACAAATGCGGATTTTCGGGTGACCATAACTGTGGGTTGGTGATGGAGAGAACAGCGTCTGCCCCTGGTTCCACTTCCTGTTGTGATACGAGTTCCTTACCGTTCAGTGCCTGCACCAATACCCTGTCGCCCGGTTGTGCATTTTCCACCACGGCACTGATGGTTACCTGTTTTTTGTCGATATCCGGAGTATTACGGGTGGCCGCGATATAGGTTTGGGGAACCGCTTCCAGCCACACTGTTTGCCAGATGCCGGTTACCGGTGTATACCAGATACCATGCGGATTTTTCACCTGCTTGCCCCGGGGTTGAGGACCATCATCAGAAGGATCCCAAACTTTTACCACCAGCTTCTGAGCGCCCTTCTTGCTAAGGGCAGCGGTTATATCAAAACTGAAGGGATCGTATCCTCCCTTGTGTGTTCCAACATGTTTGTCGTTTACATATACATCGCATTGCCAGTCAACCGCACCGAAATGAAGCAATACCTTCTTCGATTTGGCAGATGCCGGAAGGGTGAAATTGCGTTCGTACCAGAGTACACTGTCCTTGCCCACGCGTTTACCCACGCCGGAAAGCGCTGATTCAACAGCAAACGGCACCAGGATATTACCATCGTAAGCAGCGGGCTTTTCCGTACTGGTCGGCTGAATGGAATATTTCCATAAGCCATTCAGGTTGGTCCATTCCGAACGCACGAGCTGAGGTCTCGGATATTCAGGCAATACATTGGATGGATCCACTTTGGTCGCCCACTCCGACATAATTTTTCCCTCAACGGGTTTCCAGCTCTGCTGAGCCTGAGTAACCAACCCGAGAGCAACACAATAACTTACGGTAGCAATTGTTCTTAGATTCATGATTGTTTAATTAAATGATTCTACTTTTTCGATTCAACGCTTTCCTTACTAATACCGAACCGGTCTACTAATTTATCGTATTCAGCGCGACTTATCGCTATCATACATCCATGCCTAACCTGGGGTGGTAAACCATACTTATCCCAATCATGGTGAAACGTATAACCTGAAGCCTGGTACCAGGGTCCCATCAGGTTGTCGGCAATCGACAACCCATAGGAAACACCCGGGTATTGTTCGTAATAGAGATAGAAAATTTTGTTGTCGGGCGATTGAATCAGCATGGGTGCTTCCCTGAAATTCGGACTTATTGGTGCCCCGGGCTCGGAATAGGGTCCCAGCAACGAGGGCGCCCTCGAAATTCGGATGGTCTTACCCGTTGGCCAGTACAGGGTCGGATAGGTTTCATCCTTGATAATCGCATAATAGGTTTCGCCGAACTTGCGGATGATCACGTCAATGGTTCCCATATCCCAGTCGAATAAACGCTGGGGTGTTTTGGGAAATGTCTTGAGATCCTTCGACAACACATATAAGGTACGCTGGCTGGCCCAGTAACGCTCCGGATCTTCCTTAGTACCTTCCTTATGAGGTGTATGCCAGGTCATAATGTATTGCTGCGAATCCTTATCGTAAAAAAGCTTGGGTGCTCCTATCCGTTGCAGGGCCTGAGAATAACCGGGTGTGGATTTCAGATCAGGCGTGTACACGCTGTGCTTTTTCCAATTGATCAGATCGTCCGAAACCCAGATATTGATATCGGGTGAAGCATCACTGGTATTGCCTGCGATATAATAACGGCCATCATGTCCTTTTACAATATCGGGATGGCCCTTATACTCCTCAAACACTCTTTTGCCATCATTGAGCGATTTCCAGTGCAAGCCATCCAGACTCACGGAATAATACAATCTTCCATAATCCTTATGGGTCATGTGCGCAAAAAGATAGGCCTGATTAACGGCATCCATTGGATTCTTTACCTGTCCGGGCGGATCCGGCTGCTGTGCATTGGCCTTTAGGGCAAGCAGCGATCCAATTCCGAAGATCAGGGCTCTTAACCTGTTTTTTTGTTTGGCAATCAGCATAATCGTTCGTGTTAAGGAGAAAGGTGATTATTTAGTGTTCGATGGTACAAGATGAGGGCGGACTGTGGGAACCGGTTTTCCAAAATCGGGCGAACCGTCTTCCTTCCAGCGAAACCGTTGTGCCCGGGGTGAGCGATGATGCGAACATCCCAATCCCGGTTTATCATTGGCGTGATAGAGAATCCAGTCCTGCTTCCCGTCGGGTGATTTAAAAAAGGAGTTATGTCCGGGTGAGAAAATGCCATCCTCCGCAGAACCCTTAAACACCGGCTGCGCATCCTTCACCCAGTTGGAAGCATCAAGGAGATCACCCCCCTTGAAACGCAACATCCCCAGGGAATAATCATCCGTCCAGCAACCGCTGGCCGAATAAATCACAAATAGTTTATCACCATTGATCAATGACTGCGGACCTTCATTTACGAAGATTGTGGCCGTATCATTTGGTTCGTTCCGTTTACCGATCTTTTCCCAGTCGTGTTCGGGACGTGATATGCAAGCCCGGTCGCCATCAATGGTCCAGGGATTTTTCATCCTGGCGATATAGATATTCTGGTGGCGGCTATGATCTTCTTCCCAGCCCGACCAGAGAATATACCAGTTCCCCTTGTATTCAAACAGGTTTCCGTCGATCGCCCATTTATCTGTTGGCGGTTTGATACGTCCTTTGTAAACCCATTTTCCCGTAGTGGGATCCTTGGCAGCGTTTTCTATCACGTGCACCCGGTGATTATGTCCCTTTGCATCTGCAGCGGTGAAATAGATATACCATTTCCCATTGATAAAATGAATTTCGGGTGCCCAGAGATGGGTGGAATAATCGGATCCTGCGGGCGGAGTAAATACGGTTGTCTCTTTGGCCTTACCAAGATCAGCCAGATTTTTGGTTTTCCACAGGCCGATTCTGTTTACGAGTGTATGCGTGTAATAATAATAACCATCCTTCCAGAAACTAAAGGGATCGGCTCCCGAAGGAAGCAGCGGATTTTTGAACGTTTGACCCTCTGCGGTTTTAAGATGATAAAAACTGGAGGGATTTACGGTGATCTTTTCCTTATCGCCATCGGGTTCAAAAGCGATATCAATCAATCCCGACAAACGGGGAGCCACATTGCTGGTGTCGTAGTGCGTATGGAGCACGTATTTGAATTTACCATTCGGAAGCGCCAGCAGATCGCCATGCCCCACACCATAATAGGGAATCACATTTCTGCTGAGGATCGGCGCGTTGCCCTGCTTTACGAAGGGACCATCGGGACGATCACTCACGGCATATCCAACAGCATAATCGGGATTGCGAAAATCGTTGGAGGAATAGATCAGGTAGTATTTATTTTTCCGCTTTATAACAGTGGGGCCTTCGGCCACGGGCCATTTTGCATTCCAGGTATTCTCCCAGGGAAGCACAGAGGCCAGAATTTCTTTGGCCGTACCAAGTTCCACATCGCTTAAATCGGGTTTCATCTGGACAACATAAATGCGGTTGCCTTCGGTTAGTCGTACATGATAGAGATACCACTTTCCGTCATCATCCCTGAAGAGAAAGGGGTCGATCTGTTTTCCCACGCCCGACAAAGGCTTTTTCTCTTTCTGTTTAAAAGGGCCGAGCGGACTGTCACTAACGGCGATGGCCAGTTGCTCATTGGCGGTATAGGCCATATAGAATTTGCCGTTGTGATGGAAGACCTGTGGTGCCCAGAATCCGGTGGTGCCGAAGACATCGCCTTTGATAAGCGCGAAACCTTCGGTAGCGCCGGCGGGTGCCGACCAGTTAACCAGATCTTTGGAAGTATATACGAGGAAGCCCCGGCCGCTTTCCGGACCCGTTCCATAGAGATAATAAACTCCCTTATGATGGAATATCGTAGGGTCAGCTGCGGGAATCTCGTTCTGTGCCCAGATGAAGGCGGGGGAACAGACGGCTATCCAAATCAGAATAAGTGTGCGAACGCTTTGCAAAAGAAATCAGTTATGGTGCAGAAAATATAGGAGCAGGCCGGCGTGCAGCCTGCTCCCTTTGGTTTAGTACATCGGGTTCTGAATCAGTTTGGGGTTGTTTTCCACTTCGATTTGCGGAATTGGCAAACGAATATGTTTTCCCACCTGGAAGTTATTGAAGTCGGGGTCGCGTTGTTTAACCTTATCCACTCCGGCTTGTGTATCCAGATCGCCCCAGCGTTTGAGGTCGGCCCAGCGTACGCTCTCACCGCAGAGTTCAAGAACGCGTTCGATTTTCAGACGCTCACGGAATTTATCCTTGTCGGTGCCGATTTCGGGATAGGCAGTTGCCAACGGCGCCATATTCACCCTTGCACGCACCTGATCAACATACTGATAAGCATCGCTGGTGTTTCCGAGTTCATTCAACACTTCGGCATACATCAGCAGGATATCAGCATAACGGATCATGCGGAAATTGTTCTGTGCGAAATAATCCTCGTTGGTACGATAATAATCGCGGGCATATTTCCTGAACCAGGCTTCCTCAGCACCCCATTCCCAGCTGCGACCGTAAGTTTTATCGCCGAAATCGGCTTCCAGTGCGGGATAGAAGAGTGTGTAACGAAGACGGGGATCGATTTCGCCATCCACTGTTTGTTCTTTTTTGAATTCATTCACCACCCAGTATCTCGCCTGGCCATCAGACCAGCCAATACCACGGGGAGCAAAGAACTGCGGACGGTTATTACTCATGGTTTGGTTTACACCATCGCCATCACCGCCCTTGTTCACATCAGAGAACTGAATTTCGAATACCGATTCGATATTGTTCTCGTTCTCGTGCGTGAAGTTGTCGTTATAATTGGCAACCAGGCCATATCGACCCTGTCCCTCACCGGTGAAGAAATAATCCAGCGCTGCTTTTGCTTCAGCCCATTTGTGCTGTTGCATGAATACGCGGGCCTGGAAGCCTTTAACGGCCCCTTTGGTGGGACGGCCTACATCTGCCGCGCCATAGGAAACCGGAAGAGCGGGCAATGCTTCAGCCAGATCTTTTTCAATCTGAACCCAAACCTGCGCAAGGGTGCTGTGCTCGGGCTGGTCATCGGGCTTGGAAGGTTCCAATACCAGGGGCACATTCTCCCACATAATTGCCGCGTAGTAATAGTGCAATGCGCGCAGGAATTTGGCCTCGGCAATGATCTGCTCTTTTTTCGCATTATCGGCGAAAGGAATATCGGTGATATTGGCCAGCACCTGGTTTACGCGGAAAATCGCCTTGTAGGTGTCGCGCCAGGTTTGGTTATTCCCTTCCCAGAAATTGTAGTTGATGTACTGAAAGCGGGTCCAGTCGGCCAGCTCAATCCAGGGACTGTTACTCCATCCTTCATCGGAAGTAAGATCAAGACGGAAATAGATCCAGCGCGACCAGAGTCCGGGTTTGTAAAACATCGCATAAGCAGCACTCAGGCCTCTTTGCGCATCGTCTTCGGTGCTCCAGAATACATCTTCAGTAAGTGTATTGGGGTTTTTGACATCCAATACAGACTTGGAGCAGGATGTTACCAGTGTGCCGGTAAGCATCGTGAAAGCTAGTGATATATGAATGAGTTTTTTCATGACGTACAATTGTTGGTTAATGTTAGAACCCTACTGAAAGACCAAGTGATACCATTTTAACGTTCGGGTAAATGAATCCGGCTACACCCCTTTCGTAAATGCTGGAGTTGTTGAATTCGGGATCCAGTCCGGTGAACTTGGTAAACGTAATCAGGTTTTGTCCTGACAGGGAAAGGTGTGCGGAGTTGAATCCTACTTTCTTGAGCAGATTCTCCGGTACCGCGTAGGTTAACCCAATGTATTTCATGCGGAAGAAATCACCTGCTTCGAGCCAGCGGTCAGAATCACCTCTTGAGTTAAGTGTGGATGCGTACAATGCACGCGGTGTTTTGGTATTGGGATTCTCGGGAGTCCAGGGTTTGATACCTGCCCGATAGTTTGAGTTATCGTCAAAACGATCCACCACGCTCCGATAAGAGTTATAAACTGTATGACCGAAGGAACCAAACCAGTTCATGGTTAATTCCAGGCGTTTCCAGGAAGCTCCGATGTTCAGACCCATTTCGAGTTTGGGCCAGGGGTTGGCCACCACCACTTTGTCCTCGTTGGTGATTTGCCCGTCGCCATTATTGTCGCGGAAGCGGATATCACCAGGCTTGGCATTGGGTTGAATCACCACACCATCCTTGTTTTTGTGATTGAGTACATCCTGTTCGTTCTGGAACAGTCCGTCGGTTTGAAGCACATACCACATACCCAGCGGCTGACCGATTTCAGTTACGGTGTTACCTACGTAGATATTGGTCCGGCCATACCCCAGTTCAAGCACTTTATTCTTGAGGGTGGTCAGGTTTAAGCCCACACTGTATCCGAAATCCTTAACCTGGTCGCGGAAGGTTGCGGAGAATTCAAAGCCCTTGTTACGCAGGGTAGCTGCATTTACCACGGGGTTACCACCATCGTTACCGGTAGTCATGGCAATCGGCATGGTAGTTAACACGTCCTTGGTAGTTGCGCTGAAATATTCGGCAGTAACGGAGAGTCGGTTACGCAGGAACATCGCGTCAAAACCAATATTGGATTGCTCCAGTTTTTCCCATCCCAGATCGGGGTTGGCCAAACGCACCTGAGTAGCACCGGGCAGAATAGCCTGGTTGGTACCCATGGCAATTGTACTGAAGGTATTGATAACAGCCAGGTAATCCCAGTAGCCGATATTGCTGCTACCAAGTGTACCATAGCTGGCGCGGATTTTCAGATCGTCGATCCAGTCTACGTTGAAGAAGTTCTCGCGACTGATACGCCATGCGGCAGACAGGGAGGGGAAATTGCCCCAGCGGTGATCGGGTCCGAGACGGCTGGTACCATCACGGCGGAGTACCGCGTTCAGCAGGTAGCGATCATCGTAATTGTATTCGAGACGACCGAGGTAAGACAGGATAACCGCTTCGTTGATATAACCACCGGTTTGCGGTTCGTTACCCTGATCGAGTGTGCTGTAATAACCACCCTGCGGATTGGGAAGCATGTTACGCTTTGTACCCCAGATCTGCTCGTAACGGTCGCTCTGATAAGTCTGACCCACCACGAGGTTTACCTGGTGCAATCCGAAGGATTTATTAAATGTAAGGGTGTTATCAACCTGCTTGGAAATATAACGGGCCATATTCTCGTTGGCGATAGCCGGATCATACGGCTGGTTCAGCGTCCAGTTTCCTTCTTTACGCAGGTATTTATAATGGTCGTTGCTTGCGTCGATACCCACATTGAAACGGTATTTCAACCAGGGAGTGAATTTCAGTTCAGACCAGAGATTACCTCTGATACGAAGGTTTTGTTGCTCGCGGTCTTCCAGATCGGCTATAGCCACGGGGTTGGTACCGAATGTACGCGCGCGGGCTTCATGACCATAACCATATCCACCAGGATTGCGGGGATCGCGCACCGGGATCGTGGGCAGCAAACGCACCACATCCAGCACAGGGTTGCCCGACATCTGATCGTCCACGGCATTGGTAATGGAGATATTTTCACCAATGCTGAAAATACCCTTGGTGCCCTGAGAGTTCACGCGAAGACCGATACGATCGAACTTGGTGCCGATTACCGTTCCCTTGTTGCCAAGATAGTTACCAGATACCATGTAGCTGCTATTCTGTCCACCGCCGGAAAAGCTGGCGTTGAGATCATGCATCTGGCCTGTGCGATAGGCAGCATCCTGCCAGTCGGTATTGTTTTCCATTTCCAGTTCCTGGCGGGGAACACCGGCATTATCATAGGCCATATAGTTCAGACGCGCAAATTCTTCGCGGCCTGCCAGATCATAACGGGGCATAATCTGAACAGAGCTCTTTGCACTGATGTCCACTTTCATCGGTCCTGAACGACCACGTTTGGTAGTGATGATCACTACCCCGTTGGCAGCCCTTGAACCGTAGATGGCGGCAGCCGAAGCATCTTTCAAAATCTGGATGGATTCAATATCGTTCGGGTTGAAATCGCGGTTAGCCGTTGCAATCAATCCGTCGATCACATAAAGCGGATTGGTATTGCTCAGGTTTTTAATACCACGAATCTGGATATTGGCTTCGGCACCCGGACGGCCGGAACCACGAACATAAACACCCGAGGCCAAACCCTGCATGGCTTCAGCCACCGTGGTGGCCTGGCGCTTTTTGAGGTCATTGGGATCCACCACAGATACAGCACCCGTCAGGTCTTTTTTACGCTGGGTACCATATCCCACCACAACCACCTGCTGAAGATCAGCCGTCGTGGATGTCATCTCTACGGATATGAAATCGCCAGACCCCACCACCACCGTTCTGTCGGCGAATCCAACGTGTGAAATGGTTAACTCCTCACCTTCGTTCAGGTCGGCTGAGAAATTTCCTTCCGCATCGGTTGTAATGGTTTTTCCAGATGATTTAATCAGAATGGAAGCACCTGCAACAGGCGTTCCGTCGGAAGAAGTGACTTTGCCCCGGATGGGTTTTTGGGCATACACGGCTACACAGGTAATCAGTAGCACGAATAGTGCAGCAACCTTGGGAAGCAATCGAATTTTCATCGTGTTGATTTTGGTTAGTTAATCTTAATTGGCAAGTAGGAAGAATGGCAGCAAAAATTCTCCTACCCAAAAGAACTGCATTTAATTTTATTTAAGGCTGCAATTTGTATCATTAATGCTTCAAAAAATATCATACGACCATTTTTGATACACAACTATTAGTAACTTTCATCGCCATATAAAGGGTCTTCAGGAAGAAGCGTTGGCTTTTTATTCAAGATGTTTCAACAATTAGTCAAATTATATCAGAGGCTTGCCATTCGCTCTCTGTTTGTTTCCTGTTTTGTTCTGTTAACCATACTGACTGCATCATCAGCTATGGCGCAGGAATATTATTTCCGGCATTACCAGGTGGAACAGGGACTCTCAAACAATACCATTTTCTCCGGACTGCTGGGTAATAATGGTTTTCTCTGGTTTGGAACAAAAGAGGGACTGAACCGCTTCGACGGATATAATTTCAAACGATTTCTCACACCCCGCTCCGATACAAATGAAATCAATAACAATTATATCTATTCGCTGAGCAAGGATAACCAGGGACAGATATGGGTGGGTGCACAGAACGGCTTGTACAAAGTGGATATGATGCAGGAGCGCTTAATCACGGTTACCAATACCATCAAAGATGTGCATCGCGTAATACAGGCCGATAATAACAAGTATTGGGTGCTGGCGCAGCATGGCATCTATCTCTACGATACCATAAGCAGGAAACTGGTGAGCATTCCTTCTGATCAGACCTGCCTGGCCACGGCACTTGCCAAAAGCCAGGACGGCAATATCTGGATCGGTGATGAAACCGGTAAGATTTTCCGATTCAATGCCAGGGATTCTATTTTTATGTTATACCCTGCACAACCTGCACCCTCGGGGCCCATTACCAAGCGGATCAACAAGATGGTCGCGGCCGAGGACAATGAGCTCTTCATCTGCACCGCCGGACAGGGGTTGAAAAAAATGTCGATCAGCGACAGCACCATTCGCGACATCATCAGCATCAATAAAGACAATACGCCAATATTTGCGCGCGATGTGGTAAAAGCCGGTAATGACAGCTACTGGTTTGCGACGGAATCGGGCATCTATATATATCATATCAGCACGGGCAAAATCGAGAACCTGCGCAAAACATTTCTTGACCCCTATTCCATCTCCGACAATGCGGTATATAATCTGACCGTGGATATGGAAGGTGGTATATGGGCAGGCACTTATTTCGGGGGCATAAACTACTATCCGCGGCAGTACAATTATTTTCAGAAGTATTATCCCACCAATACGAATACATCGATTAGCGGAAACTCTGTTCGTGAAATACGGGAAGATGAAACCCATCAGCTATGGATCGGAACCGAAGATGCGGGCCTGAACAAGTTTGATCCCGCTTCCGGCCGCATCACCCAGTTTAAACCAACAGGAAAGAAGGGAGATATCTCCTACTCGAATATACACGGCCTCCTGATTGATGGGAATTATTTATGGGTGGGTTTGTTTGAACACGGACTCGACAAACTCGACCGGCGTACGGGACAGGTGGTGAAACATTATAATTCGGGGCCGGGTGAATACGATCTCAAAAGCAATTTCATTGTAACGATCATCAAACACTCGAGCGGCGTGATTTATTTCGGAACCTCCGGAGGGCTGTTCCGCTATCGCGCGGCAAGGGATGATTTTGAACTGGTGAAGGAAGTGCCGGCGAATACATTTATATCCATATTGCACGAAGATCATGCCGGTACGATCTGGGCGGGCACACATGGGCGCGGTGTTTATTATTACAACCCGACGACGGGAGAAAGTGCACAGTATGCCGATAAATCAAGAAAGGAACTGGAACTGAGTCATATTTTTCTGAATGATATATATGAAGACTCGAGGAAAAATATCTGGCTGGCGACCGAAGGCGGTGGATTGATCCAGTTAAACAGTCGCCGTAAAATCGAAAAAATATACGACAAGAAAATCGGTATGCCCAGCGATTACATTTTCAAAGTGTTGGAAGATAATTCGGGCGATATCTGGGTTACCACATCAAAAGGGTTAATCAAACTCGATGCAGAAACCGGACAATTTATCGTGTACACCAAGGAAACGGGGATTCTCAACAACCAATTCAACTATAGTTCGGGATTGCGGGATCATCAGGGACGTTTGTATTTCGGTAGTATCAAGGGCATGATCAGTTTTGACCCGCATGATTTTAAGGAGAACCGGTTCAAGCCGCCGCTTTATATCACAGGATTCCAGGTGCATAACAACGAGTTGCCCATCAATCCGGAAGGGGCGTTAAAACAATCGATACTCTATACAGACGAAATTGAATTGCCCTATGATCAATCGTCGATAAGTATTGATGTGTCGGCGCTGAGTTATACGGCGCCGGAACTGACCAAATACAGTTATATTCTGGAAGGCCTGGATGATCACTGGACAGAATTGGAGCGAAACCGTAAAATTTATTACACCAACCTGTCGCCGGGCACCTATCGCTTTAAAGTGTCGGCCAATGCATTCAACAATAACCTGAGTGATGTGAAGGAACTGAAGATTCGTATCCTGCCGCCCTGGTGGGCTACCGGCCTTGCCTATACGATTTATTTTCTCGCATTCGGTACGCTGATCAGTTTTTTGATTAT
The DNA here is from genome assembly GCA_036562745.1 of Flavihumibacter sp. Lineage (GTDB taxonomy): Bacteria > Bacteroidota > Bacteroidia > Chitinophagales > Chitinophagaceae > Flavihumibacter. Next base: position 591 of record DATCJQ010000495.1, on the reverse strand, counting down.
CACCTATCACAGCCGCACGCAGAATAAAAAGGAGAAAGAGATTTACGAAGCGAAGATTGATTTCTTCACCAATGTGGCACATGAAATCAAAACGCCTCTAACGCTGATCAAGGGCCCGGTTGAAAACCTTCAGGAAAGAGTGGAAGAACTGCCCAGCCTGAAAAAAGATGTGGACATGCTGGAGCGGAATACCAATCGGTTGATCGCTCTGGTGCAGCAGATTCTGGATTTCCGGCAAACCGAAACCAAGGGATTCAATCTCTATTTCACGCAAGTGAACATCTCCACCCTGCTGGAACATGTTTATGAGGATTTTGTTCCCCTTGCCGACAAACGGAAACTGCAGTTCACGCTGAACAGGCCTGCACAGGAACTGCAGGTGAAGGCCGACGAGGATGCGCTGGAGAAAATATTCACCAATCTGCTCAGCAACGCAATCAAATACGCCGATAAGCGGGTGATCCTGACCCTGCAAACCGGCAGCGAGCCCGACAGCTGGCAGCTGATTGTGCAAAACGACGGAAAACTGATTCCGGAGGACCTGCGGGAAAAAATATTCGAACCCTTTTTCCGGATCACGGAGCACAATAA
>DATCJQ010000371.1:0-2549 GCA_036562745.1 Flavihumibacter sp. | reverse complement strand
GTATTGGGGTGATAGTGTATATTTGCCGCTGTTTGTTGAGGGGGAGGTGATGGGTGCATAGTAATTGGTCCGGTAGCTCAGCTGGATAGAGCAACTGCCTTCTAAGCAGTAGGTCATTGGTTCGAATCCAATCCGGATCACACAGCACAAAGAAGTCTACGCCTGATTTTCAACTGAAACCCGCTCCTGCAGCGGGTTTTCTTATTTTCCCTTCTTTTCCTCCTTCATCCCAATTTTGCCCGGATTTTCGCTATTATTGCAGCTGTATTGCAGCTAAAAATGCAGCTATGAAGATAACCCCTATGCTCGATGACCGCTATGATGTAAGTCATCATCCGGTTGTTATTCGTATCACCCATCAGCGCCAGCGCAGATTTATCCCAACGGGTTTCAAGATCGAAAAAAAATATTGGAATGGCAAAGAAGTATACAGGCACCCGGAAGCCGCGATTATTAACAGTCGAATAACCGCTATTATCGACCAGGCAAAGCAGTACTACGCTCAGTGTATGCTGCATGGTAAGCCGGTGAACCTGTCGTTTATCACACAATCGAGCGAAGCGCGATCACTGAATCAGTTCTTGCAGCACCGGGCAAAGATGTATGAAAAAAAGGGGCAACATACTATGGCCGGCCGCACGCTGCATATTGACCTTGAATTGAAGCAATGCTTTGGTAGGGAAGTTACATTCGAGGAAATCAGTATCGACATGTTGAATGATTACGAGGCGTGGTTAATCGATCAAAAGAACAATCCGAACACACGAATAAAAAAATTCAGGTCCCTGGGCCAGTGGTTCGATGAAGGCAACAAGGCCGCCGACAAGGTGCTGCCCAACCCGTTCAAAAATTACAAGATCAAACCGAAGCCCGTGAGCAAAGAGAAGCTGAGCGAAGAAGATATACGTTTGATTGAACACCTATCTATTCAGCCGGGCCCCGTGAACGATGCGCGCAACTTGTATTTGTTTTCCTACTACACCCGTGGCCAACGATTTGAAGTGTGTATATCCTGCAAACGCAGCCAGATAAAAAAGGGCCGCATAATTTTTCAAGCCAACAAGGGCGGCAAGCATATCAGCGTCAAGATACATGCACGCCTGAAATCAATCCTCGATCAGTACAACGGCAAAGGCTTTATCTTTCCATATGTCAATGAACTGCCCGACGATCCCAGGGAGTATAAAAAAGTCATGGACGTACTGAATGTACAGGTAAACCGGGAATTGAAAGTGGTGGCGGCGCTGGCTGGGATAGCACCGTTCACTTTCCACCAGGCCCGGCACACCTTTGCGTATCATCTGAAAAAAACAACCGATAGTATTCACGTTATCAAAGATGCCCTGGCGCATTCCAGTTCGCAAACCACTGAGATATACCTAAAGACACTTGATGATACGGTGCTGGATAAGGAGATGGAGAAGTTGTACGGATCATGATTGCAGACCGAACGTGTTCTTTATTCCATCAATATCATCGTCGCTTACTCCATTTTTTCTGCACAGTTTTATGAGTAGCGCAATCATTGCCTTTTGTTGCCGTATCGTGTGATCGGCACGAACGGCCCAGCGGATAACGAGGCCATAAATAACAAGGCCCAGGATTGCGCAGCCTACGTACATAATGAAGTCGGTGGATTGCATGGTGTTTTATTTAGGGGTTAAAAATCCGAAGGTGATTTTTTGGCAGCAATGCTCGACTTCATGCCCGCAATTAGCCCTTCAATCTCTTTAGCCGTTTCGATCTTTAAATCGTTCCATACCTCGTTCATTTTCTTTTGACTGACACCAGGCCATTTTACAGGGCTTACTGCGGAGGTAGTGAGCAATCCGAAATCCTTAGATGCTGCGGAATTGTTTATCTTATTTTTCGCCTCTAAACGAGTAATTTCATACTTATACTTGCCGTCTTTCACACAAATTGAAATATGAAAGACAACGGTGGCAGGATACGCCTCACGTTTGCCAAATTGTTTATAATGCCAACGAGATTTAACGATGCCCTTCCCCGACAACTCGCCGGTTTCCTTATCATTTATTTCAAGCACTTCTTTAGAGTCTCTAAATGTATTGGTAAACCAACGACGAGCTTTGACAAACAACTGTTCTTTTGTTTGCCCCGGTAGCTCTACCACTTCCGTATAAGTTAGTAATGAATCTTGCGCAATTGTGGTAAATGGAAATAGCAATAACATCAGCAATCGCATGGCTAAAAGGGTTTACTTATTTACGATTTATTTCTGATAAAAAGATCAATTCCTGATAATATTAACCTCGATCAACAATAGCCCACAACCTACCGAAATACCCGTAAGTGGTTACCCGTAATTTTTCATTATAGGATTACTAACGGTAACTATTATCGTTATATTGCATATCCGACCCGATCGAAAACCAATGCACTGTTATTGTAAGCTTCCCCTAAAACTAGGCCATCAGGGATTAGAGTTTTTTGGCTTTTCAAATACTTTATCCACTAAGCGGCACCCTTCAATGGTTGAATGATTTCCGGTTGCCGCTTGTGGATAAAGCTGCGGATCAGTATTTCGG
>DATCJQ010000370.1:0-4114 GCA_036562745.1 Flavihumibacter sp. | reverse complement strand
GAATAATCTGGCGCATGCGTTTGGCACCATCGGTAGCGAAATAGATATACTGCCGGGCCTTTTCATCCAGCCTGGGTTGGTATTTTTTCTCCAATTGGGTAAGGAAACTGGTTACCATCCGAAGCGGCTCCTGCAGGTCGTGCGAAGCCACATAGGCAAACTGTTCCAGCTCGCGGTTGGAAATGGCCAGTTCTCTGACCTTCTCTTCCAGTTCCAGGTTAAGATCTTTCAGAGAAGTCTCAAACTGCTTCCGCTGCGAAATATCCGACAAGGCGCCCAATGCACGAATCACTTCCTGGTGCTCGTTGCGGATGAAAATCGCTTTTACTAACACAAATGCATAGTCGCCGTTGGCTTTGAGAAACCGGTATTCATCCACCCAGGTATTGGTAAGGTTTTCTCCCGACAGATAACTCTGCACTTTTTCAACAATCTGTGCGCGGTCATCGGGGTGAATAAAGCTGAGCAACAATTCCATGCTGGGGTTCAGCTTTTCGAGGTTATAACCGAAGAGAGAAGAGAATCCCTGCCCGAAGAAAAATTCATTTTTCTCAAGATCATAATCCCAAATGGCATCATTGGTGGCCTGGGTTACGATCTCAAATCGTTCGTTCGACTGACGGATCTGAGCTTCCGTATTCTTCCGGATGCTGATATCGCGGAAGAACACGGACGGGCCGTTTTCAGAGGGATAAATAACAATATCAAACCATTTGTTGTTGCCGGGGGCATGGTATTCGATTGATTTTTTCTCACGGCAGTGCAGTAATTCTTTGTAGAGCGCCTCATCTGATAATTGCAATGCCTCGAAGAAAACTTCCTCCGCTGGTCTGCCTTCCACTACCTGGCGGGGCAGATTAAATATTTCTTCCGCCTGCTTGTTCCAGTAGGTGATGGTACCCGACGGGTCCACCGCACAGAATCCGTCTCCAATACTTTCCAATATGGTATTTCTTTCCTCCAGGGCTTTCTCGAGCTGGATGCGGTTGTTATTCCGCTGTATTGCTGCCGCCAGATTGGAAGTTACATTCTTAAGGAAGCTGATCTCGGTTTCCGTCCATTTGCGCTCTTCGGCACAGTCGTCGAAACCAATGAGCCCAATGCATTGGTTACCCGACATCACGGGCAGGGCCAGACAGGACTTGATAGACTGTTGTTCCAGCAACTGCCGCAAATTGCTCGATTCAACCTGCGATGTTATCAGTGGCACGGGTAACCCTTTCAGTAAAGGATCAAAATATTCCGGCGTGGATGTTACGGGAAGACTTTGCAATCTGGGATTGTTAATCTCGGGAGGAACCCCATTTTTCACCCATTCGTATTGCTGGCAACACAGCAGTTCGCCCGTTTTCAAATCCGGACAGATATCCATATAATAAACCCGATCCACTTCCGCTGTTTGTCCGGTCAGTTCAAATATGGCGGGCAGTACCTGTTTCCAGTCATCCACCTGCAGGAATTCGCTGATGATAATCGAGAGTGCATCGAGCAATCGGTTCTTGTGCGATAACTCAAGCTGATTGGTTTTTTGCTGATGTATATCCTGAATACTGCCGTAAATTTTGAAACAACGGTTATTGAGCCGGTCCGAATTACCAATGATCCGTACCCATTTTTCAGTATCGTTTTTGCATTTGATCGGAAGTTCAAGGTCGAACTCCACACCTTTGATGATCAGGGTTTTGATGGCATCCGCCAGCGTAAAGGAAAGATCTCCTTTTACAAGGGTTAAGATCGATTGCAGGGAAGGGGTCACCGTATCATCCACTTCCAGGATTTCGCGGGTCATGTCTGACCAGAACATTTTTTCATCGGGATCCAGCAGGCTCATTTCCCAGCCGCCGATTTTTGCAACACGCGATGCATTGTCCAGCAACTGCTGCAGCTCGCGGGTATGGGTGTTATCGCGCAGTATACCCACCATTTTCAGGGCCTGCCCCTGCTGGTCGCGGATAATCATGCCAATCTCTTCCACATAGGCATAACTGTTATCGCTCCGCTTGTATTGATAACTGCATTCCCATCGCTGTTTGGTGGGGTCTTCCACGAATTTCTGAAGACTGGTGGTTACTTTGTCCAAATCCGCGGGATGCACCCGCTGCATCCAGTCCGACAGTGGGATGGGATTGTTGACCTGATAATAATATCCGAACAGGCGGCCATAACCCTCCCCGAAAATCAGCTTGTCCTCGCGGATTTCCCAGTCATAAATCGCATCCTTGGTGGCCTGGTTGATCAACTGAAAACGTTCGTTACTGTCCTGAAGGTTTTCCAGAAACTCAAACTTGGTAATCACCAGCGAAAGCAGCCGTTGCGACCGTTCGATGGCAAATTCTTCGAAACTGCTCGGGTACTTGGGACTATCATAATAGAGGGCGAAAGTGGCCACCACTTCATTGTCGTAGTTGAAAATAGGCTGAGACCAGCAGGCAGAAAACCCATAGCTCTCCGGAAGGTCGAGAAACCTGGCCCAGCGTTCATCATCGTACACATTTCCTACAATCACTTTTTTCTTCAGAAAAGCCGAAGTGCCACAGGAACCCTGATTAATTCCTATAGGGAAGCCGTTCAGTGCTTCACTATAGGACGGCGGAAAGGAGGGTGCAGAAAGCGAATATAGCTTACCGTTACTAACGCGTAATACGGTGGCCCGCATGCCGTGAAACAGCTGTTCCAGATCCTGCAGGTATTCATCCAGCAGCTCCTTTAACGGACAATTGCGCTGAATGGCTTTCTGCAATAATTTTTTCTCGATTTTATCCAGCGCATCGTAAATATATTCGGCTGTTACATTCACCATGAGTCCGGTGAGTCGCTTCGGTCGGCCTGCCGACTGATAAACCTTCACCCGGTCGTGCAGCCAGATATAGTTGCCCTGCCTGGTGCGAAAACGATAGTCGAATACGTGGTTATTGTTTTTTCGAGTCTCCGTTTTACAAAAATTAACGGCATAGTCGCGATCGTCGGGATGGATATGATCAGCCCAGAATGTCGGGTTGTCGATCCAGTCCTCGGGTGCATACCCCGTGATTTCAAGACACTGCGGCGAAACATAGGTGAACTGAAAGGTTTCAGCATCGGCTTCCCAAAAGATTCCGTCCACATTTTCCATCAATACCTGGCTGGTCTGCTTGGCCTCCGCCAGGTTCTCCTGTATTTCGATGATATCAGTTACATCGTGGAAAATCCCAACGAGTTGAACCGGAATTCCCAACTCATTCTTTATCAGCGTGGCTCTGGACTGAATGGTTCGGTATTCCCCCCACTTGTTCTTCAATCGTTTGGTTAAGGAATACTCCGCCCGACCCTGTATTGCCTTCTTGTGAATGTCATCTATTTTTTCGCGATCTGAAGGATGTACAAGCGATAAAGCAAATTCGGGAGTAATGGTAACTGACTGCGGTGCATAGCCCAGCATCTGAAAAATCCCGTCAGACCAATGGAGGGTATGATCCTGAATATTATAAACCCATGAGCCAGCATTCATCAGGTGTTCTACATGCTGCCATATGGTTTTTTCAGTAGAAATTGGATCGCTGCTAATATTTGCCATACCCTTCAGTAAATAGATTAAGGATTCGGAGAGGTTAAAAATACAAAAACATCCTCCGAAACTGCGTGAAATACTTATCAGATAAGGGTCAGATGGATATTTCTACCGGTCTCAAACAATGTTTCCTTCACGAAAAATATGCATTGCACGGAACATTTTCCCTGAAATGCTTTTTTATTCTAATGTGTGCCGCAAAGTTCGATAAAAAATGACAGCAGAAATAGAAATTTTGCCAGTTTGCTGATAGGTGTTCGTGCTTAGGCGAAGCCTGGCCTTATTTCAATCTCAGCGCTTTTTTCACCAATTGTTGGTTATGAAGTATGGCAGCTTCTATTTCTCCTTTCCAGTTCATCTTCTGGACTTCCGAGAGAAAATGGTTTAGATCGTTAATCGCAGTTTCATTCACCGAACGGATTACATCCCCTGCAGCCAGACCGTTTTTTTCTGCCAGACTTCCCCTTGCCACCGATTGTATCAGCACACCTTTCCGGTCGGGTGCACCCGATGCCGACTGCTCGCCAAGGGTCTCGATATTCTTAAGCATGGCACCCAGCCACTCAA
>DATCJQ010000366.1:0-1681 GCA_036562745.1 Flavihumibacter sp. | reverse complement strand
CCAATGATCCTTATGCTGCGGTGGATCGTGCAGCCACCTGGTCGGCCTACTGGGGCACACGCTTTATCAGCCTGGGCAATAAAGGTCATATCAATGCCAATTCAAATCTTGGCAATTGGGAGGAAGGATGGAACCTGCTGCAGGAGTTGACGGAACACGCAAAATTCCGTCGGCAGACCGCTTAATCCAATAGGACCTCGGCAATTGAAGGCCATAAGAAAGCATCCTTCGCGATTTACAAGCGTCCTTAGCGATTTACAAAGAAGAGCACAAAGCCCAGTAAACCAAGTGCCAGCATCAGATAGGCAGGAATATTGGCCAGTTTCTCAGAGCGGATCCATCCTTTCTGCTGAATACGGTTGGCCGATTGCGCCACCACAAAAAGCAGTGTGATTACCCCCAATGAAACACCGGCGAGAAAGGAATGAACCTGGATCCAGTTATCGAGCTGAATCCATCCGATCGATTTGAAATAGGCAACGATTCCCAGCCAGAAAGGCATGGCCAGGGGATTCAGCATACCAAGCATGAGCCCCTTGCGAAAACCGCCCTCCTCTTTGGCCGCAACTTTTTGCAGTTTCGAACGGGATTGCAGGCTGCTGATGCCAAGTACCAGTAAAACGGTGGCAGCAAGCAGCTTAAACCAACTGAACAAGCCGATGCTTTCGCTAATAAATGCCTCGAACCGGATGGCCAGCCAGGCATATAAATATTCCATGATTCCCGCTGCAATGGCCATACGTCTGCCCTTCCTCAGGTGACCATTAATTCCGCATTGAAGTACGGATAAATTGATGGTACCGGGAGTAAGCGAACCTGCAATGCTGCAGAAATAGGAAATGAAAAAGTTTATCATTTTGATCAGACCGCACCGAAAGACTAGGGTGCGGCAATAAAGTTCCGGTAAAGAATTTCGTAGGTTTCCCGGATCACCGCATTGAATCCGTCTTTATACTGGGTATGACAACCGTTGCTGATCACCACAATTCCATATTTGTCTCTGGGATTAAAAAACATGGCGCTGTAGAGTCCATAAGCCGAACCTGTGTGACCCACCAGGGTTACCCCGGGAATAAGATTGGTGGACCGATGGAGCGCCAACCCGTAACCCGATTTTTCCGATAAAGGCGTTTGCATACGCTTGCTGCTTTTTTTCGGGATGATACGCACACCGAAAGCTTTACCATAATTCATGTGCATGATCATATAACGGGCAAGGTCATGCGCAGAAATCTTCATACCTCCTGTAGGCGAAAAAATGGGCGTGGTATAACCCATTACATAGTTCCTGATTTCGTCCCGGCGGGGAGCATAGGCTGCAGGAGATGCCACATATCCTACCGTATCGTTCTCGTACTCGTAGATGGTGGCAAAACGGCTGGCATCCAGCGAATCGATACAATATCCGCCATAGAGCCCCAGCGGATCAAGAATATGACGTTTAACATACTGATCAAACCGTTCACCGCTGTATTTCTCAATAATCGTTCCCACCATATTGAAGTTCAGGTTACAGTATTGGTAATCCGTGCCCGGTGCATAGCTGTTATAACATTTTGCCCAGTTCGGATTTTTAGCGGGATTGATAGCATCGAGGGTAAAATATCCCTCACTATCGTTAATGGATGAACGATGTGAGAGCAGGTGTTCGAGGGTGATAACCTTATCGGGAAAATTGGGG
>DATCJQ010000361.1:0-3324 GCA_036562745.1 Flavihumibacter sp. | reverse complement strand
ACCGTTTGCCTGTCCCAATGCCGCTATATTGGTCAGCCGGATCACCTCCCGGATGGCCAGCGGCGCCTTGGTGATGATGGTTTTGAGCAGTTCTTTTGCTTTGGGAATCAGTTCCTCCGCAGGGGTGATATGGTTTATAAGGCCCCATTGAAGGGCTTCCTGGGCATTGATCATGGCGCCGGTCATCATAAGTTCCATGGCTTTACCCTTGCCAATCAGCTGAGTGAGGCGTTGGGTTCCGCCATAACCGGGAATCAGTCCCAGGTTTACTTCCGGCTGACCGAATCTTGCGTTTTCCGCTGCCAGTCTGAAATGACAGGCCATGGCCAGTTCGCATCCGCCACCGAGGGCAAATCCGTTCACGGCTGCTATAATGGGTTTGTGCGATTGTTCAATTTTGTTGAATACCAGCTCCTGCCCGCGGGCCGCCAGGGCTTCACCGCCTGCCGCATTCAATTCGAGAAACTCACTGATATCGGCCCCGGCAACAAAACTTTTCGGACCGGCACCCGTAATCAGGGCTGCTTTCCATTCCTGGTTCGAAAGAAAGGCATCCAGCACCTTCGATAATTCCTCAATAACGGTTTTATTGAGGGCATTGAGTTTATCCGGACGATTGATTGTAATGGTCAGAATTCCTTCCTCAATCTGGGTAAGGATGGTAGAAAGCTGCATAGTGAGGGTATTAAAAATTCCGATGTTGTTTTACCCAGTCGCGAATATAGTCGGCGATCTCAGCCGTATTCGTTCCGGGTGCAAAGAGTTTACCAACGCCCATTTTCTGCAGGGCCTGCATATCGTCTTCGGGAATAATGCCGCCGCCGGTGAGCAGAACATCCTTCATGTCTTTTTCCTGCATCAATTGTATCAGCTTGGGGAATACGGTCATATGCGCACCGCTCAGAATACTGACGCCGATGGCATCCACATCCTCCTGCAATGCGGCGTTCACCACCATTTCGGGTGTTTGCCGCAATCCGGTATAAATTACTTCCATGCCTGCATCGCGCAGGGCGGTGGCTATCACTTTGGCGCCGCGATCATGTCCATCCAGACCTACTTTGGCAACCAATATTCGAATCGGACGATTGATGGTACTCATACTGCGTCCTAAAGATAGGGAATCAGACGAACACCTGTTAGCGGACCAGGTTTTCGGTATGGGAATAAGCTGAAGTAAAACTATTTCACATCCCAGTCGACCAGGTACATGGCTATGGATTCGATATCCACACCCAGGGCGCCTATCGTGCTTTCCAGTTTCACCATGCCGATGCCTTTCACATTGTAGAAATGGTAGGTGGCAAGGGTCATCCAGGTGCCCAGCAGATTGTATTGTAATTCCACCTTCGACTGAACAATATCCTTGAAGAGAATGCCCGTCCAGTTATGCTCAAATCCCTTTGCCACAATGCTGCCGCTGATGCGGGCCGGTATGCCATTGATGGCGCCGACTTCCTTAATCCAGCTGGCCCCCACGTTTGCATCGCCCTTCAGGTATAGTAAATGAAGATCCGACTCTGTGCCAATGGTTTCCTGTTCAATCAGCAAATAGTAGTCGTTGCCCTGCTGTCCGTAATAGACATTGCCGTCCGGACTGTCCAGATCTTCGTATAAATAGTAGGTGATACCATTGAGGGTTTTCTTCTGGTCGGTGGCCATGATCCTGTACTCCAGATCGGTATCGGCACTGTCCTGATAGGTCCAGTATGATCCCTTACTGTGAGGCATATACGAACCGGTAGCGGGATTGTCAGTACCGCCCCCACCGGAAGGATTGCCATCTTCTTCAAGCGGATTGATTTCTTTCTGGCAGGAAGCAAATGCCACCACGGCGAGCAGAAGGAATGCTGATTTGATCAGTTGGATCGGGTTTAAGGATATTGCGTTCATGAGAACAAAATACGCAGATGATTTTGATTTTGCAAGGATAAGATTAAAGGCAAAAGGCAGCCCGGTCGGGGGCTGCCTTTTGTATGTGCCGTACCGCGCGGTGCGCAGTATTGGCTGTTGTTTATGCCAGTGACTTTAAACCTTTTATAATCCGGTTGATACAATCTTCACGATCGATGGTGGCGGCGATGTCAAAAACAGCCGGACCGAATTTGCCACCCACCAGCATGAGGCGGAAAGGCAGTTGCAGTTCACCCACTTTGATGCCTCTGGCAGCGGCCAGCTCCTTGAAGCAGGTTTCGATCGAAGCTGATGTCCATTCGCCCAGCTCCCGGAGTGCAGGTTGCAGTTCGTTGAAGAACGCTGTTTTGGCCTCGCTCCATTTGCCGCGGGCCGGTTCCATGTCCGGAGCAGCGGGCGCTTCAAAGAAGAAACGCGACTGATCAACAAAATCGGTGAGCAGGGTACAACGCTCCTTCACCATATCGATTACTCTCTCTGCATAACGGTCATCATTAACCGAAATGCCTGCTGCTTCCCAGATTTTTTTCAGATCGGGGAGGAGGCGTGTGGCTGTTGATTGTTTGATCCACTCGTGGTTGAACCATTTTGCTTTTTCGAAATCGAATTTGGCCCCGCCTTTATGCACGCGGCTCATATCGAAGGCGGCGATCAGCTCCTCCATGGTGAAAACCTCCTTACCTGTTCCATCGTTCCAGCCCAGCATGGCCAGCATGTTCACAAAGGCTTCGGGAAGGAAACCGCGTTCGCGGAATCCCTGTGTGAATTCGTTGGTACGGGGATCGGTCCAGTTCATCGCGAACACCGGGAACCCCAGTCTTTCACCATCGCGCTTGCTCAGTTTTCCGTTGCCGTCGGGTTTCAAAATGAGGGGCAGGTGCGCCCATTGCGGCATGTCGTTTTCCCAGCCCAGATATCTCCATAAAAGCAGGTGAACCGGGGCACTCGGCAGCCATTCCTCACCGCGGAAAGCATGGGTGATTTTCATGAGATAGTCATCCACCACCACCGCCAGGTGATAGGTGGGCATGCCGTCTTTTTTCAGCAGCACTTTATCATCAGACATGGATGTGGAGAAACTCACTTCTCCGCGGATCATATCGGTAAAACGGATCGTTTCATTTTCGGGCATCCTGATGCGGATTACGTAGGGCGTGCCGTTTTCGATCAGCGCGCGCCATTCCGATTCAGGCAGGCTCAGCGAGTTGCGCATCTGCATGCGGAGACGATGATCGTATTGGGGTGAAGGGTTCTCCGCAGTTTTATAACGCGTACGCATTTCCTCGAGTTCTTCCGGGGTGTCAAATGCAAAATATGCATGCCCGTCGGCAACCAGTTTCTCGGCGTACTGGCGATAATTTTCCTTGCGTTCGCTCTGGCGATAAGGGGCGTGCGGACCGCCCTTAAACG
>DATCJQ010000358.1:0-13154 GCA_036562745.1 Flavihumibacter sp. | reverse complement strand
GAACAAAAGTCCGGTTATCAGCGGCGCCTTTACCGGTTTTGACCCCAGCTTCCCGCAATACATGCTCCATGTCGATTATGATATGGCCGCGAAAAAAGGGGTAACGGTTGAAAATGCGATGAACACCCTGCAAACCCTGCTGGGCAGTTTCTACGCTACCAATTTTATCCGTTTCGGGCAGATGTATAAGGTGATGGTGCAGGCATATCCGCAATACCGTAAAAATCCGGAGGATATCCTGCAGCTCTATGTGAAGAACGACAAGGGGGAAATGGTTTCCTATTCTTCCTTCGTGCAGCTGGAAAGGGTATACGGACCAGAGCAGCTGACCCGTTACAATATGTACACTTCCGCCATGATTACCGGGGATGCAAAACCGGGCTACAGTAGTGGTGATGCGATCAAAGCCATTGAGGAGGCGGCAGCCGAACTGCCTCGCGGCTTCAGCTACGAGTGGAGCGGTATGACCCGCGAGGAAATCCTCTCCGGAGATCAGGCGATCTATATCTTCCTGATCTGTCTGGTTTTCGTATACCTGCTGCTGGCAGCGCAGTATGAAAGCTTTGTGCTTCCTCTGCCGGTGCTTCTGTCGCTTCCCTCGGGAATATTCGGAGCTTTCTTTGGACTTTGGCTATTGGGACTCGAAAACAATATCTACGCCCAGGTGGCACTGGTAATGCTGATCGGTTTGCTTGGCAAGAACGCCATCCTGATTGTGGAATTTGCGATTCAGCGAAGAGCCGAAGGCCGCAGTGTGCTGGAAGCCGCTGTGGAGGGTGCAACCTCGCGTTTGCGGCCCATCCTGATGACATCCTTCGCCTTTATTGCCGGTCTGCTGCCCCTCTGTTTGGCAAGCGGTGCCGGTGCCATGGGTAACCGTTCCATCGGTACGGCTGCTGCGGGCGGGATGTTGATCGGAACCATCTTTGGTGTGCTGGTTATTCCCGGCTTGTATGTGCTTTTTGCGAGCATGCTGAAACCACCGGTGGTTAAACCTATTTCTGATAACGAAACAATCGACGGTGATGCATAAACGAAAAATATATTTAGCCGCTCTGATCCTTTCAGGAATGAGCTGGATTGCTTCCTGCCGGGTGGCAGCTCCTGCGGATCTGCCCGCGGAAAAACCATTGCCGGTAAAATTCAGTCCGGCAACTGACCCGAGTTCAAACGGAAATGATACGGTTTCCGCGGGAACCATCAACTGGAAACAATTTTATACCGATACCCTGCTGCTGGCCCTGATCGATACGGTGCTTAAAAACAATCCCGATCAGCTGGTGGCCCTGCAGCGCGTGGAGATCATGAACCAGCTCGTGCGCCAGCGTCGTGCGGCATTGCTGCCTTCGTTTCAGGGGGTATTGCATGGCGGGCTCGATCGCTTCGGTGAGTATACCATGAACGGCGTGGGTAACTGGGATATGAACCTTTCGCCCAATCTGAGCAAGGACCAGCTGGTACCCAATCCGGTGCCCGATCTCTTTGTGGGCATTCGGAGTCAGTGGGAGATTGATATCTGGGGCAAGCTGAAATCACAAAAGAAAGCAGCGATTGCCCGTCTGATGGCGGCGGAAAGCGGACGCAAATACCTCACTACCCAACTGGTGGCGCAGGTGGCATCGCTTTATTATGAACTAGCTGCGGGCGATATCGAACTGGATATCATCCGGAACAATATCGAACTTCAACAGAAAGCGCTGGAGGTAGTAAAGATTCAGAAAGAGGGCGGCCGCGCAACCGAACTTGCTGTTCAGCAGTTCGAGGCGCAGCTCTATCGTACCCAGGCGTTGGAATGGGCGGTGAAACAGAATATTGTTGCGATTGAGAATCAGCTCAGCGTATTGGCCAATCAATATGATACACCCGTAAAACGCCAGAAATTTTCGATTCAGGATATTTCACCTTCGCCATTGCCGGTGGGATTGCCGGCCACGGTCTTATCCGCCCGTCCGGACGTGCAGGAAGCCGAACATAAGCTGGCAGCCGCCAAAGCCGACCTGCATGCCATCCGTGCCTCCTTCCTTCCGGCACTCACCCTTCAGCCCATGGTGGGATTACATTCTTACAATGCCAGCAAATGGCTGAGTCCGGAATCCCTCACCTGGGGTGTACTGGGTGGTATCACGGCGCCTTTGCTGAACCGCCGTCAGCTCAAAGCCGATTATGCTATTTCAGGTGCTGAACAAAAAATCGCTTTTACCCAATATCAGCAAACATTGGTCAACGCGTACAACGAGATCAGCACACAAATGAACAACTGGGCCAATCTGAGTCAGCAATTCGTGCTGAAGGAAAAAGAATTCAAAACATTATCTTCTGCAGTGGGAACCGCCAGAGACCTTTACGTGAATGGATATGCGAATTATCTGGAAGTGATTACGGCACAAAAAGGTGTGCTGGATGCAGAACTGGAGATGGTGAATACACGCCTGAAGATGATGGAGGCGAAGGTGAACCTCTACAGAGCATTAGGAGGAGGATGGCAATAACCATCCTCCTTTATATAAGCTTGCCTAAAAGCAGAAAATGCCAGGCGACTGTTTGATTTTCCAGATGGAAATCGCGATTAGGCGATCTGACGACCTGCTTTCTCGAGAAGGGCTTTGGTCTTGCGGATACCTTCATCCTCGGAGAGTTCATCTCCTTCGTATTCGATACCGATATAGCCTTTGAAACCGGCGTCTTTTACAATTTTCAGCATTTTGTAATAGTCTGTTTCTTTTTCATTGCCCTCTGCGTCGAAATAATTTGACTTGGCACTAACCCCTTTGGCAAAAGGCATCAGTTCCTCGGTTCCTTTATAACGATCGTAAGACTCGATGCAATTACGCCAGTTGTTCGGCTCGCGGGTGATGCAGAAATTTCCAAAATCGGGAAGGGTTCCCACATTGGGTTTGCCTACCGCTTTCATCACACCGGCCAGCCAGGCCCCGTTGGAAGAGTAGCCGCCGTGGTTTTCCACGATCACATTAATGCCCACTTTCTCGGCAAATTCTGCCAGACGGTTCAGACCATCAGCTGCGTATTTCGCAACTTCCTCTGCGGTACCGGATCCTGCCGCATTCACGCGAATGGTAGAACATCCCAGGTATTTGGCTGCTTCCACCCATTTATAATGGTTTTCCACGGCCTTGATCCGTTCCTTCTCATCGGCATGCCCCAGTTCGCCTTCGCCGTCAATCATGATGAGGTGATTGATCACGTCATTGTCCTTGCAGCGTTTGAGCATTTCATTCAGATAATCGGTATCCTTCGCCTTGTCTTTGAAGAACTGGTTTACATATTCAACCACGCCGATTCCAAAATCCTTGCGGGCCTTGGCTGCGAAATCGAGATTGTCGAGCTCCTTCGCGAATAAAGTTTTGTGCAGCGACCATTGCGCCAGGGAAATGGTGAAGAACAGTTCATTGTCTCCGGACCCGCCGTCTTTTTCACCGGCTTTTTTGTCGGAGGAATTGCTGTCAAGACAGGCCACGCCGGTCATGCCAAGAGCCAGTCCACCCATTAACTTGAGAAATTGTCTGCGTTGGGATTGCATGTTCGTTGAGTTATAGGTTATTTAATTTGAGGGAAGAATTTACAACTAAATCTTCAGAACCGGAAAGTTCCTTAGCGGTTCATCGGCGCCACCACGCGTAAACGTTTATTAAATACGAGTTTTCCTTTAACATATACCTGTACATAGTAGCGCTGAGGCGGCAGATAGCTCATGTCGTACTGGAATTTTCCTTCTTTCAGGTTTTCGTACACATGCTCTTCCACCAGTTCGTTGCCCGGATCGCTTACGAATCGAACCGTCACTTTTTCGGCAGTATTGCTGAAATAGTCGAGTGTGGTGGCACCGCTGCTCATGGTAGGATAAAGTCCCACTGAAGGTGCTTCAATCGGGGCATTCATCTGGCTCGAGTCGGCTACCACTTCGAATGCGTAATAAAGACTGCTGCCGAAGTCCGATTCAAAACTGTGCAACAAACGACGCTGGTTATCTAACAATCTTGTATAACCGCGACCACCGCGGCGATTGAACCAGAATTCCAGTCCGTCGCCGGCCGTATCTTTCACATTCAATACATACACTCCAACCGGAAGTTGCAGTGAATCCTGATAAAGGCTGTCGGCTTTCAGTGATCCGAGTCCGCGTTCCAGCATCACCTTATTATCGGCGCTGATGATGGAATAGCTGTTATGCTCTGGCTGACGGTTGGTTTTGAATTGGAAAATCAGCGACTGACCATGTTTCGGTATGGCGTTGAAGCGGCTGCTCATCGTATTGTCGGCAGTCCAGGCATCTTTTTTCCCATTCGGATTAATAAGTTCCACCTGGAATTCATTTTCGCCGGGTTGCGATTCGATGAGTCCGGGCAGACTTACAATAGCCACCGAACCGGGTTTGAGATCGCCCTTCCAGTTGAACCGGCGTTTGGTTTTGCCCCTGGTGCCATAAAGGATGGTGAGACTGCGGAGCGGACTGCCACCCAGGTTTTTGATTGAAATCACGGGATTATGTCCGGCCGGATTGATCCGCGAATGGATATCCTTATTGGAAGGCACGATGATATCTTCCATGGCCACATCATTGGCAGCGCGATAGGGGCCATATTCCACCACATAGGCGGAAATCACTTCTTCGGCGCTGGGTTTGGAAGATACATAGGGTTCCATATTGATATCCACCGTATGCGACTGATTCGGGCTGAGCGCCAGTTCGTATTTATCGGTGTGTTTGAGTTCTCCCGGGCACCAGTATGCGCGGTCGATTACCCAGGTTCCGGCCTGCGGATAGAGCGGGTTTTCGCCACATTTTTGCCAGATATCCCTTTTGTCGATCACCTTGTTATTGAAAAGGATTTCGCGGTAGCGGCTGCAGAATTCTCCACACCCGTCGGGATCCATTCCATGTCCGGTCTGATATACCAGCAAGCGGCCGATCCGGGACTTTGCATTCGAGGTAAACGAAACGGGTTTGAGTGCCTCTTCGATGGGCTTAGAGGGATCGCCATAGGCAAAATGTCCGTCGTAGATCCGATGAATGGCGATGGGCGGAAGGGCAGGAGGACCCTGTGTGATTTCGAATTTCACGGTCACTTTCCAGCCACGGTCGGTATTGGGTTCCCAACCCGGGTGGCGGTATTCCACTTCCACGCTGTCGCGAAGCAGGAGGCTGAAATCGGTGAGATCCGTCTCCCAGGTGAAGTTCCAGTTCTTGCCGAAAGCACCTCCATAGGGCGTGAGCATCCGGCCGATTTCATATTGGAGATCGGGGGCGTTTTGTCCGCCTTTGCGGCGAATAAAAATCTGGTCCATATAATCCCAATCCGCACATCGAACGGAATCGGGGCAACCAAATTGCACCACCATTTTGATTTTACGGATAGGGGTGGACGGGGAGGGGAATTTGCCCCAGCCGTGGAAGGATTTGGACCCCGTGGAGGGATCAGTCACTACCAGGATTTTGTCGTGAGTGGTAACGGTTTGCACAAGCTGTGCCTGAGCTGTTGAGGTAAATCCTGCCAGCACCAGCAAGCCGGTTGCCAGTGCCCGCAGGGCTTTTTCTGCACGTGTTCTTGTCTGTTCCATGAGGCAATTTCGAATTCCCCCTTCAATCGGGCCTCCTATTTTTTGCTTTTTTCTTATTCGCGGCCCTTACCGCTGATCAAAGGCGGGACTGGCTTTGTGCGCTTTGCCCTAATTTTGTGCCTTCATGAAGCACCTGAAAAGTTTGAATCAATACCTGTGGAAGTACCGTTTGAGGTTCTTCCTCGGGATATTGTTCATCATATTGTCCAACTATTTCCGAATACTGGCTCCGCAGCTTACGCGCTTTGTAATTGATGCGGTGGAGCAGCAACTGCCCGGATACACCGGAGCCAAACAGACCAGCTACGACTGGTTTGTGTATCTCATCATCAATTATACACGGAGTCTGAGTTTCGGGCAACTGGTAGTTTTTTGCGGGATCGTTTTACTGGCCACGGCCATCATCAGCGGATTTTTCATGTTCCTTATGCGGCAGACCATTATCGTAATGAGCCGGCATATCGAATATGATCAGAAGAATGCCATTTACCAGCATTATCAGAAACTCGATATGAGTTTTTATAAAAAGAACCGCACGGGTGATCTGATGAACCGCATAACCGAAGACGTGAGCCGCGTGCGTATGTACACCGGTCCGGCGATTATGTATTTCGTGAACCTGGCCTTTACCATCACTTTCTCTCTGGTATATATGATTCAGGCCGATGGGAAGCTGACATTGCTGGTGTTATCGCCCCTGCCGCTGCTGGCCATTACGATTTATTTTGTGAACACGGTTATCCACCGCAAGAGCGAGCAGATCCAGGCGCTCTTATCGAAGCTTACCACCACGGCGCAGGAATCATTTTCGGGAATCCGGGTGATTAAATCCTTTGTGCAGGAAAAAGCGCAACAGAAATATTTCGAGGAGAACAGCGAAGCCTATCGGAAGAGCACCATCGGGTTGGCCAAGATGGAAGCGGTTTATTTTCCGATGATGGCGCTGATGATTGGAATCAGCACCCTGCTGACCATTTTGATCGGGGGTATTTACGCGATGCAGCCGGGCACCAATGTAACGACGGGTATGCTGGCGGAATTCGTGATGTATATCAATATCCTGACCTTTCCGGTAAGTGCCATCGGGTGGACGGCCAGCATGATCCAGCGGGCAGCGGCTTCACAGAAACGAATCAACGAGTTTCTGGATCTGGAGCCGGAAATCAAACAACCGGCCCATCCCAGGCGGCCCGAAATCAAGGGAAATATCCGGTTCGGGAACGTCGATTTTACCTATGCACACACCGGTATCCATGCCATTAAGGGTTTGAACCTGGAGATCCGCCAGGGCGAGAAAGTGGCCATTATTGGCAGAACCGGAAGCGGCAAAACCACCCTGGCCCAGCTCTTGCTGAGGCTGTTTGATGCCGATAGGGGGCAGATTAAAATTGAGGGCGTGGATATCCGGGAAATCGATCTCTCTTACCTCCGCGAAAAAGTGAGCTATGTTCCGCAGGATGTGTTTCTGTTCAGCGATACGATTAAAAACAATATTGCTTTCGGCCTGAACCGGACGGATGAGAAGGCTGTAGAGAATGCCGCCCGCGCCGCCAGCATCCATAACGAGATCATGAACTTCGAAAAGCAGTACGACATGATCATCGGGGAGCGGGGCGTGACCCTGAGCGGGGGACAGAAGCAGCGGATCAGTATCGCCCGGGCCCTGTTGAAGGATGCGCCCATTATTATTATGGATGACTGCCTGAGTGCGGTGGACGCCAAAACGGAAAAGGAAATCATTGCCAACCTCGAAGCCTACCTGAAGGATAAAACCTCCATTATCATCACCCACCGGATTTTTTCCCTGTTCTCCTTCGACAAAATTGTGGTACTGGAAGACGGGCGGATAACCGATATCGGCACACACGAGGAGTTGCTGAAACGGAGTGAATACTATCAATACCTATACGAACATCAGCAGGAAGAAGGAGAAGGGGAGTCGGACGCTTCGCAGGTACGGGAAAACACTTAGTCTTATATAAATGTTTCGTAAAATTTTGCTAATTCGCAAACAACCCTATATTTGCTTCTACATTGATATTAAAGGACAAAATTATTAACCGTCATTAAATCAAACAACTGTGGCGTACGAGAATAACGACAAAAAGATGGAGAGCGTTTACAGTAAGCGCATCAGAGCTGGAAAAAGAAGGACTTACTTCTTTGATGTGAGAGCTACGCGGAGCAACGATTATTATCTCACCATTACCGAAAGCCGTAAAAAGTTTGACGACAATGGGTACGATCGTCACAAGATTTTTCTGTACAAAGAAGACTTTAATAAATTTCTGAAGGCATTGACTGAAGCAGTTGACTATGTAAAAACTGATCTGATGCCTGATTTTGATTTTGATGCCTATAATCACGACAACCTCGAAGAAGGAGATGTGCTCGAAAACGGAGCGGATCAGGAAGTAATTGACAGTGTGGAAGTGGCCAGTCCGGTTAGCAACAGCGCGTCCGGAATCCAGACTTCTGCTGCAGACGAAGAGGTTGATAAGTGGTAAACTTCGACCAACCAATTGCTTATTTTTCGCGGTCTGCAAATGCAGGCCGCTTTTTTTTACGTTATAAAACTTTGTAATACAAGGTTTTTCCTTTAAGAAAATTGTCACAATATTGTAAACGGAAGCCTTCAATGGCTAACTTTGCACAAATCATAAACACTAGTGCCGTATGCAATGGTCTGAATTCTTCACCTCTTCGGTTGGAAAGAAATTCGTAATGGGTCTCACCGGTTTGTTCCTGATCTCCTTTCTTGTTATTCACGTAAGCATCAATGCCTGCATCTTTGCCGATCTTTTCGATGCCAATGAAAACGGGGCCATGTTCAACAAGGCTGCTCATTTCATGGGCTCTACCGTTCTGGTCCGCATTCTGGAAGTGGGTCTGTTTGCCGGCATCATTCTGCACATTGTGCAGGGATATATGCTGGAAGCGAAAAACCGTGCTTCCCGTGCTGTGGGTTACGCTGTTCCCATGGGTAACAAGGGCAGCAAATGGTATAGCCGTTCTATGGGATTGCTGGGAACCATTATCCTTCTCTTCCTGATTGTGCATATTGCCCATTTCTGGGTAAAAGCCCGTATCACGCACACGCTGGCGCCTGTTACCTATAATGGCGTTGAGATGCACGATATGTTCAGCGAAATGAAACTCGTATTTTCCCAGGGCTGGGTGGTGATTCTTTATCTGCTGGGCTGTATATCCCTGGCTTATCACCTTGCGCATGGATTCCAGAGTGCCTTCCGCACTGTGGGGGTTCATAACCGCAAATACACCACCATGCTCACCAACATCGGTATCGGGTTTGCAATTATCGTGGCAGCGCTGTTTGCCCTGATGCCCGTATCCATGTACCTCGGATGGGTGGGCTAATACCATTCTTAATTAGCTAACAATTTTTATTCGCACGAACCTAATTGTCGATATATGCTCAATTCAAAAATTCCAGACGGACCTTTAGACCAGAAATGGACAGAATTTAAAGGGCACTGTAAACTGGTGAACCCGGCAAACAAGAGAAAATTAGAAGTCATTATAATCGGGACCGGTCTGGCGGGTGCTTCTGCGGCATCTTCGCTGGGCGAACTGGGGTATAAAGTGAAGGCTTTCTGCTTTCAGGATTCACCCCGTCGGGCCCACAGTATTGCGGCACAGGGTGGTATTAATGCTGCAAAAAACTATCAGAACGACGGTGACTCGGTGTTCCGTCTGTTTTACGATACCATCAAAGGGGGTGACTACCGCGCCCGTGAGGCCAACGTACACCGCCTGGCTGAAGTAAGTGCCAATATCATCGACCAGTGTGTGGCTCAGGGTGTTCCCTTTGCCCGTGAGTATGGCGGACTGCTGTCGAACCGTTCCTTCGGAGGTACACAGGTACAACGTACTTTCTACGCAGCCGGACAAACCGGACAGCAATTGCTGATTGGTGCCTATCAGTCGCTCGAGCGCCAGGTGGCCCTGGGTAACGTAACCATGTATTCACGCCATGAAATGCTGGACGTGGTGATCATCGACGGAAAAGCACGCGGTGTGATCGTTCGTAACCTCATCACCGGTGAGCTGGAACGTCATTTCGGTCATGCGGTACTGTTATGTTCCGGTGGTTATGGTAACGTATTCTACCTGTCCACCAACGCGATGGGTTCCAACGTTACTGCCGCCTGGAAAGCCCATAAGAAAGGTGCATTCTTTGGTAACCCCTGCTTTACGCAGATTCACCCCACCTGTATTCCGGTGAGTGGTGACCATCAGAGCAAGCTGACCCTGATGTCTGAGTCGCTACGTAACGACGGCCGGATCTGGGTTCCGAAGAAGAAAAACGATACGCGTAAACCCAACGAGATTCCGGAAGACGAGCGCGACTATTACCTGGAGAGAAGATATCCGGCGTTCGGTAACCTCGTTCCGCGTGACGTGGCTTCGCGTGCTGCCAAGGAGCGTTGTGATGCCGGCTACGGAGTAGGATCATCCCGCCAGGCTGTATATCTCGACTATGCCGATGCGATTCAGCGTTATGGCCATGCCGAGGCGCACAAACGCAATTTAACGGATGCCACTCCCGAGCTGATAACCCAGCTGGGTAGGGAAGTGGTGAAGGAGAAATACGGCAACCTCTTCGATATGTATGAAAAAATCACCGGAGAGAACCCCTACGAAGTGCCGATGCGGATTTATCCCGCGGTGCACTATACCATGGGAGGCCTCTGGGTGGATTATGAACTGATGACTACCGTACCGGGATTATATGCCCTGGGTGAAGCCAACTTCTCCGACCATGGAGCCAACCGCCTCGGTGCATCTGCCCTGATGCAGGGACTGGCCGACGGATATTTTGTGATTCCCTATACCATCGGTAATTACCTGGCTGATGAGATCCGCACCAAGCCGATTCCGACCGATCATCCTGCATTCGTACAGGCTGAGAAAGATGTGGCCGACCGGATTAACCGCCTGATGAGCATCAACGGTAAACAATCTGTTGAAAGCTTCCACAAGCGCCTGGGTAAAATCATGTGGGAGAAATGTGGTATGGCCCGTAACGAAGCCGGACTGAAAGAGGCGATCGAAGAAATTCGTGACCTGCAGAAAGAATTCTGGGCAGATCTGCGCATTCCGGGTGCAATCAACGAAATGAACCCCGAACTCGACAAAGCGAACCGGGTTGCCGACTTCCTGGAACTGGGTGAGCTGATGTGTATCGATGCCCTGCATCGGAGAGAGAGCTGCGGTGGTCACTTCCGTGAAGAAAGTCAAACTGAGGAAGGTGAAGCAATGCGCGACGATGAGAACTTCTCCTACGTGGCGGCATGGCAATATGTGAGCGATCACAACTGGAACCTGCAGAAAGAAGAACTGAAATTCGAGGTAGCCAAACCGACCCAGCGTTCATACAAATAGTAACTAACTTACAAACCAACCATATTAGATATGGAGCATTATACCATGAACCTCACCCTCAAGGTGTGGAGACAAAAAAATAAAGAGGACAAGGGAAGATTCGAAACCTATCAGGTGAAGAATATTTCTTCGGAAATGTCTTTCCTCGAAATGTTCGATGTATTGAATGAAGAGCTGATCAGTGAAGGGAAGGAGCCAATTGCATTCGACCATGATTGCCGGGAAGGTATCTGCGGAATGTGTTCTATGTATATCAACGGACGTCCGCACGGTCCCTGGCATGCCAACACAACCTGTCAGCTGCATATGCGCGCATATAAAGATGGCGATACCATCGTGGTGGAACCCTGGAGAGCGAACGCTTTCCCCGTGCTGAAGGATCTGGTGGTGGACCGTAGCGCGTTCGACCGTATCATCCAGGCAGGTGGATATATTTCCGTAAACACCGGTAATGCGGTGGATGCCAACGCCATTCCCGTGGAGAAGGATAAGGCAGATGCTGCTTTCGCCGCAGCGGCCTGTATCGGTTGCGGTGCCTGTGTGGCAGCCTGTAAAAACAGTTCGGCCATGCTCTTCCTTTCGGCAAAAGTATCGCACCTGGCGCTGCTGCCCCAGGGTGCTCCCGAGCGCAAGACCCGCGTGCTGAACATGGTGGCGCAGATGGACCGCGAAGGATTCGGTTCCTGTACCTTCACCGGTGCCTGCGAAGCGGTTTGTCCCAAGGAGATTTCCATCACCAATATTTCCCGTCTGAACGGCGAATATATCAGTGCCGGACTCAGTTCTGAATAAGAGTTCTTAACGCGATAATAAAGGCTGAATCAGTTCCTGCTGGTTCAGCTTTTTTGCTTCATAAAGAAAGCCGCCCCTTAACGGGAGCGGCTCGCTTACAACACGGATAACATATCCATCACTCTGTGTGTGCCGGGCACGGACTGCACCAACCTGCTTTAATACATAGCTTCGGACAATCGGACTTAAGAAGACACTACAATTTGCTCAGCATACCAGTCGTGGGTTTTTCATGATTTGGACTACTGGACTTTACACTTTTCATTTACTCGCTTGACGACTCAAAAATAGGATGGGAAATCCGCGGCGCAACCTGACTCTGGTGCGCAGTACACCTGACTTTTATCAGGAGGTATGATGACCTGATTCCGGAATTCAGTACGCGGTAAAGTATACTCTTATGAAAAGGGAAAAAAACTCCTAAGCCTGTCTAAAGAATGCCCTTATTTCTTCTTTTTTCCGCAGTTGCCGGGTGAAATTGATTCCGGTAATAAAGGTTGATAGGCCTGCAAAAAAGAGCAAGCAGTATAACGGTAACGATCAGACTAAGTGAAGTACCGGCATTTTTTGCATTGTTCAGCACTTCGCCGTTCACATGGTGGCGGCTGATAAAATCGAGACTGTTCCCCAGCCAGAAGATGAAGAACAGGGCTGTAAAGATGCCCAGCCAACTGAACATACCACGGCCTTCTTCGGTGGCCGACTCATCCAGTTTCTGCTTGAAGCGGGCCAGCAGGCTCCCGGTGAAGAGCAGGTAATAAAGTCCGGTTGCCAGCATGGCCGGCAGGTAGAACTGGAAACCGGTGAAGCTGTTCTCTTCCAGTACGAGGGAGGATTGTCCGGCCAGCGACCGGCTCAACTGCTCCATTTTTGCTCCGGGTTCGCTCAGGTAAAACGGGCTCAGGTCGATTAGGCACAAAAGGGTGGGGAGGAAGTGCAGTACTTCTGATTTTTTCCATCGGTAATGTGGCACCACCACACTGCGCATATAAACGAATCCTAATACCGGTGGCAGGAAATACAGGGGGATGGTAGTTCCGAGCAAATAGGGATAGGCCGCGATATGCCCCGTTGCCATCATCCAGCCATGTAGGGAAAAAAGCGTGAAAATAATGAGATAGGCGGCCAGCCAGCGAAAACCTCTTCGTGTGGGGGAAGATTTGCCGAGCAGCAGGATGCTGGCAAACAATCCCATCAGTATGGAGCTTAATAAAAGTAGGTTCAGGAGGTTCATGTCTGGTCGGTTATCCACAATATCCGGCAATCAGTTTGATAAATGTCAAAGTTTCGATCAATGCAGCCCAGGTTTCGACGAACCGCCCGTTTCCACCTCCCTGGCTCGTTCCTCCGCCCCCTTTGTCCCCCTCGTCCCCCTTGTC
>DATCJQ010000356.1:0-3161 GCA_036562745.1 Flavihumibacter sp. | reverse complement strand
CCAATGCTTCATCATAGAATTCATGGATATACAAACAGCGGATCAATGCCTCCCATCCCTGCACGCTTTTGGGACGGGCCCGCACCACATTGGAAAAATAGAAGATCGCGTCCTTGGTTTCACCCAGTTGCACCTTGCACTCTCCCATGGCCAGGTTGTACTCCGGCAGATTTTTGTGAATCTGCATCGCTGTTTCCAGTTGCTTCACTGCCTGGGCCCACTGCGATTCATTGATATAGGTGCAGGCAATTTTGTAATACAGCTTGCTGTCGTCCGGATTCAGGTGAACGGCCTTGCGATAATAGATCCGCGCCTGTGCATAGTTGTGCAGTTTGTCGTAACAGTGTCCGATCGCCTCAAACAATACGTCTTCCGGCCTTGAAAGCTCCAGCACTTTCTCCAGCACCTCGATGGCTTCCTTATACTTGCGCAGACGGATATAGGCATCGCCCATGTTCCGGTAGGCATAGTCGAATTTTTCCTCTATGGCGATGGCATATTTGTAGGCATCGATCGCTTTTTCGTAGAGCTTCAATCCCTGGTAGGCCGCAGCCAGATTAAACCAGGCCAGCTCATTATAGGGATAATCATCCAGAATGCGCTGATGCAGGCGAATGCTTTCCTCGTTCCGCCCGGTAAAATCTGTCCAGAAACAGATTTTGTAAAGCGCTTCCTCATTGGTGGGATCCTGCTCGAGGATCAGTCTGAGACAGTCGAAAATCTTCTCAAATTCCTCGTAATCATCGTACACATCGGCCAGTTCGAAGAGCAGTTCGATGCGCTCCTCCCCTTCAAATTCCTGCAAGGCATTTTCCAGCAGATGGATGGCTTTTTCCTGTTCGTCCAATGCCAGGTAGGCATCGGTCCGAAGGATATAGAGCTCCATGTCGCGGGCATCGAGCAGTTCGGCCAGGTCCAGCACTTCGAGCGCCTCGCGGTACCGGCGGGTGGCTATCAGTATATCGGCTTTGCGGAATAGCAGGGAGGAAGAATAGGGAAATTGCTCCACACCCATATCGCAGGCTTCCTGCGCCTGGGCCAGATCTTCTTTCTCATCAAAATAATTAATGATTTTCTCAAAGGACTCCTCATCGAGAAAACTGTTCGACCGCCCGGCTTTGCGGGCATTGTACAGCCTCAGCAACTCATCCATGTCCTCTTTATCCTGTCGAAAAGGGTATTCTTTCATGAATCTTGGTTCTCCCAATTTACCTTAAACAAAAAATAGTACCAAGTTTCTGTAACATTTTTTATTCACAGGCGTTAAACTGATATTAAATATTTTGATAAACGGTTAGGATTAATCCGAATTAATTTTATATTTTTGTACTAATATGTTGTTAAACCTCCATAAATGTATCACTAAGCATAGCAGAAAGCTGCTGGCGGCGGCCCTTCTTCTTGGGGTTGCCGGTTTGGCTGTTGCCAGTATGGGCGGTGAAAAATCAGCAAAAAAATCAGCCAGTAAACCTACTGAGCATTTCGTTCCGATTCGCACCACTGCGGGCTTTACCTTAAAAGCTGGTCCGGCTTACAAAGGCAGTCTGGGTTTTACCACCCAAAGTTCCAATGGCCAGCAAAGCATCAATACACTGGTAACCTATCAAAAGGGCAATACCACCTATATCATGCCCTACAACAGCCGTATTTCTCTCGGCAAAACTGCTCAAACTGAGTGTAACAGCACTGAAATGCTGAAACTCAAGGTGAGAATGCAGAAATAATATTTACTTTCTTTTCAGTTCAGCAACTCAGCTGCCCTAGAATACATAGGGCACCAGCGGCTTTTTGCCTTTATTCCCCGCAGGAGCCGGCCTGATCTCTTCCGGACCGGTGGCATCATCACCCTGAGTCCGGCGCCATTCCGCCATTTTTGTCCTGAATTCGTTCAACTCCTTTGCGTATGCCGGATCCACGGCCAGATTCCTCGTTTCATGGGGGTCTTTTTCCAGGTCATATAGTTCTTCAGGCGGACGGTTATGATACCTCCAGAGTATATTGGCAGCCCCCGGGTCGGTAAAAGAAGCCTGCAGCCAGGATGGCCAGTACTCCCTTCCCCCGTCATGGTCCGTTGCCCGGTCCATATGCGTGGTATATTTTATGTCCGGCGCGATATTCAAAATATACTTGAACCGCTGATTGCGCAGCATCCTTGCGGGCGATCGGTTCATCATGCCATCGCCCGTATGGGTGGCGAATACCTCTTCCCGGTGCTGATCCCTGCCTCCTTTCAAAACCGGTAAAAAGCTCCGGCCGTCGATCTCCTCCGGTGCTTTGCCGCCGGCCAGCTCCACGAAGGTGGGAACCAGGTCGGTCAGCGAAACCAGGGCATCGGTACTCGTTCCCTTTTTCACCACGCCGGGCCAGCGGACCAGTAAGGGTACCTGCACCCCGTCATCATATAAACTCCATTTGGCGAAGGGCCACTGCGGTCCCTGGTCGGCCGTAAACAGCACGATGGTATTCTCCGACAGGCCATGGCGCTCCAGGCTCTGGAGCAGCAGGCCCAGATTCCTGTCCATTTTGCTGATATCGGTATAATACCGCGAGCGCGCCACCCGGGTTTCCCGCGTGTCAATATGCTTTGCGGGGATATCCACTTGGGCGGGATCATATTCCGGCTTTTCGGGCCAGATTACATGCGGACTATGATCAGCCACAAAAAGGCAAAATGGCTGCTTCCCGGTTTGTGCCGCCAGCCATTTGTCAACGGGCCCCATTTCCAGATCATAGTGCAAGCCCGGATTCTTCTCAAAACCCGGCTCGGGAAGGTTAGTGCCTTCCACCCGCTCCAGCGGAAACGCCTCTTCGGGTCCCACATGCAGTTTACCGGCGATGGCCACCCGATAGTTGAGGGGCTGCATATAATGCACGATGGACCTGGTTTGCTCCCGCACTGCGGCATGATTGCCGTGGCCACCGTGGCGGTAAGGCATGAGTCCGGTTAAAATCGAACTCCTCGATGGCGCACAGGTGGGAGAGCTCGCAAATGCCTGACGAAACAACAAAGATTCGCCTGCCAACCGACTTAAATTGGGCGTACGCACCACTTTATTCCCGTAGGGCTCAATATCCTTCACGCCGAGATCATCGGCAATAAATACAACGATATTCCATTGTTGGGGAGATTTCCTTCCAACCTTTTTGGATTGGGCATTGAC
>DATCJQ010000354.1:0-4947 GCA_036562745.1 Flavihumibacter sp. | reverse complement strand
GGATGCGGCCAAGGCTGAGCTGGCCAAAGTGCCCATGGATGCCAAAATGGTGCTGATGCCTGAGCGTAGTTCGGAAAAAGTAAACGTGTATCATGTCAGTTTTAGAAATATTCACTATTCCAAAATTTATGGCATCCTCACCATGCCCAAGGCACCGGGAAAATATCCTGCTTTGCTGAAAGTGCCGGGCGCGGGTATTCGTCCTTATCGGGGCGATATTGCTATGGCGGAGAAAGGCATAATTACGCTCGAAATAGGAATCCACGGGATTCCGGTGAACCTCGATCAGGAAGTGTACGAGAACCTGATGTCGGGGGCACTGGCCAATTACTGGAGTCAGTCGATGGATGATCGCGATCGTTTCTATTATAAGCGCGTTTATCTGGGGTGCGTACGTGCGAATGATTTCCTGACGAGCCTGCCGCAGTTTGATGGTCAGAATCTGGGCGTGAGCGGTGGTAGCCAGGGTGGCGCTCTTTCGATTGTTACAGCCGGATTGGATAGTCGCGTGAAATTCCTGGCAGCGCTTTATCCTGCGTTAAGTGATGTAACCGGTTATCTTAACGGACGTGCCGGCGGATGGCCGCATTATTTTGAACCAACCAATAAGCCCTTTCACAATACCAGGGAGAAACTGAATACCATCGCCTATTACGATGTGGTGAATTTCGCCCGGCAGGTGAAGGTGCCCGGTTATTATTCATGGGGATTCAATGATGAAGTTTGTCCGCCCACATCCATGCATGCGGCGTATAACGTGATTCAGGCACCGAAAGAACTGGATCTCTATCTTGAAACCGGCCACTGGGTATTTCCCGAGCAAAATGAGAAGTTTACCAACTGGATGGTGTCGAAGCTGAAGAACCAGTAAGTAAGGATTAGTTACTCAGGGCTAATAAAAGTTGGGAGATTAACGGCGATAAAAGATTGCCGATGAAACCAGAATTGCGAAACTATAGGTCCAGACTATCGTTTCGGAAAGTTCGATGTCAAGTATTGCAAAACTGATCAGGCATCCGGCGATTCCCAGTGCGCAAATGCTGAGGAGCCGGATTCGATAGGAATAAGGTTTGAGGAGGAAGGCATTTATCAGCAGGGCGATCAACAGGGTGGGAAGGGAGATGCCGACGCCAAAGAAAATCAGCACCAGGAAAATTCCAAAATTGGTGGGATTGGTCACCAGGGGCGATTCCATTTGGTAGGAAACAAGCCAGAAAAAAAGAGGACCCAATACCACAACGGCCAGCAACCAGATTTTAACGGGTAGCCACCGGCACCCGGGAACTTTGTTTGTTTTGTTTTCTGTCTGCATACGTCAATTTGCGACGAATCCGGGAGAAAATAAAGCCAACGGCTAACTATTCCTAACTTGATAACTATGATCCTTACCGGAATAGATCGGATTGAAACGGAGCTCGCAGGGCAGAAGAACCTGCGCTGGGCCATGGTCACCAATGAAGTGGCAAGAACTTCCGGGGGAGTCCGCAGTCGCGCGCATTTTTTATCATACGGATTTCAACTGGTGAAGCTGTTTTCGCCCGAACATGGCTTGCACGCCCAGGGAGCCGATGGCGAAAAACAGGATCATGGCATGGATGTTCTCACCGGTTTGCCCGTTATCAGTTTGTACGGTGATCGGCTTGCTCCTCAGGCCGGAGATCTGGAAAATATTGATGCCGTACTGTTTGATATTCCGGATGTCGGCAGTCGTTTCTATACCTATCTCTGGACCCTTACGCACGTGATGGAAGCCTGTGCGCTTCATCAGAAACCGCTGGTGGTGCTGGATCGTCCCAATCCCATTGGAGGCGACCTTACCGATGCCGAGGGGCCCTGGCTTGATGAAAGCCGGTGTGGTTCCTTTATCGGGCGATGGTCGATCCCGATCCGGCATTCCTGCACCCTGGGCGAACTGGCCCGGTACTTTGCCGCCACCCGAATGCCCAACCTGGATTTGTGCATTATCGAAGTGCAAAACTGGAATCGCCTGCATGCGGCTGACGAGGCTGGCTGGGACTTTCGGCCCACTTCGCCCGCCATCAGAGATCTGGAAACCGCCATGCTGTATCCCGGCATGGGATTGCTGGAAGGCGTTTATATTAACGAGGGGAGGGGCACGAGCAGGCCTTTTACGGTGGCAGGTGCACCCTGGATCCTTGCGGAAGAACTCACGGAAGCGATTAACCGAAAGTCAATAGCCGGAGTGCGGTTTGATCCGCACAGATATATCCCCGAAACCGGGGTTTATGCCGGCGAGCAGTGTGCGGGACTTCGGTTGAGTATAACTGATAGAGATAGTTTCCGTCCCGTTTTTACAACATTGGAGCTGATTAAAACCCTCTTAGAGCTTTACCCCGATCAATGTGGCGAGCGTAAATACTATACGGCTGTGAACCCTTCCGGAGCCGGACACCTCGATAAATTAACCGGAGTGGCGAATTCGTTTATGCGTTTGCGTGCGCATCAGGAATTCGATCTTACTGTTCAGGACCAATGGCAGCAAATAATGGCAGACTATCTTATTTATACTCCAGTTTGAAATAGCTAAACCTTGCATATTCGTCCGTCGCGCCTTTATAGTGCAGTCCGGGCCGCGGACTGCGATCCCATTGGGGAAGATAGTCGGCTGATACCGGTTCGTCGGTTTGAATTTCCTCCCAGTTGCCCGATTGTTTAAAGAAGAAGCGGCAGATATGCGCATCGTTAACTGAAATGCGAAGCTCCACCGGACCTGTTGCTGAAAGTTGAACTGATTTCAGTACTTCGAACTGGTTTTGCTTAACCTGCCAGATCTGAACCTGATTGCCCGAAATACCCAGTCCCAGTGCGGCATTCAGATCGCCGTAATAAACCAGTCCGCGAACTGCATTCGTTGCCATGGTTTCGCTGTCCATAACCCTGGTGCTTATGTCAAATGCCTGTTTCCCCGGACGCACGGTCAGCGCAATACCTGTGTTGTTTCGTTCGCTAACGGTTCCGCCTAACCGAAGTTCTCCTTTTTGCTGTGTGATGACCGGGCTGCTGTTCCGCCAGTCCCATTGCCAGTATAGGGCGGGTTTGGCGCTTCGGAAGAGATCTTCAATATTTTGTACCGTGTTTTTGTCATTGTTCACGGGTGGCTGGAAAGATGGCCAGTCATTCCCTTCCGGCCAGCTGAGTTCTGCCAGCAGGCCCTGCCGGCCGGTAAACACACCCGATTTTTTGTTGTAGGCATGGTAGAGATAGAAATATTTCCCCTTCGGATCCTGCACAAAACTCCCATGGCCTGAGCATTTCCAGTCGCGGTTTTCAGAGAGAATCGGGTTCTTCGCATAACGTTCATAAGGACCTTCAAATTTTTTGGATCTTGCTACGCGCAGATCATAACTGCATTCACGTCCACAGCAATTTCCTCCTGAATAGAAGAGATAATAATAGTCGCCGCGCTTGAGAAAACTTTGTCCCTCTATGCCGATCCTTTCATCATCTTTCAGCAGGGTGAATGGCTCTCCGACGGTACGGAGTCCGTCGGGCGAGAGGCGGGTGGCCAGTAATTCTATGGGACGCTTATCGAGTCCATATGCCTTGAAGCTGATGTAACGTTGTCCGGCATCTTCAAAAATATAGGCATCAATCGCTTCCTTTCCGTGATCGATCAGCACGCCTTTGTCCACATAGCCCCGATCGGGATAGTCAGATACAGCCACGCCGATGCAGGAGATATTATCCGATTTGCGCCTTGCCGTGTAATACACATAGTATTTGCCATTCATGAAATAAAATTCCGGTGCCCAGAACGAACCCACGGTCCAGTCGGGTGCCTTATCAAACACATAGCCAACCTGTTTCCAGTTTACCAGGTCGGATGACTTATAAATGGGGAAATGCGGAGCCCATTCGGAGGAAGTTCCCACGGCGAAATACTGGTGTCCGTTGCTGATAATGGAGGGATCGGCAAAATCGCCGGGTATCACTGCCTGGATGGGGGATTGGCCTTTCAATCCAGACAATGACGTGATAATCAATACAAAGCAGAGTAACCGTTTCATAGGAAGTGAATTTAAGCATTTCGAGTACAATCCCAATTTTCTGCTCCGGCTTATGTTGGCAATCCTACCATTCAGGTATGCCCATTATTGTAACCCCCGAACTAAAGATGGCCGGATGAAAAATCGTTGAACGAACTGTCAGAGTAGGTGAAACGCGCCCTACACAATTGCTCCATTCTGAAACCCGGGGAAGGCCAAAGCGATCCGGTTTGCCACCCCGGATGCTATCTGCAAGTCGCTGGATTGTCAGCCCGGAGATATTTTGGAGTACCGTAATGAATATCCGGACAACTCAGTATCTTTAGTTACCGCTGCGGCGGCATAATCTAACTGCATCCTATATGAAAGGAAACCGCGTGGTTTTACTGGTGGATGATGATGAAGACGATATTGAACTGCTAACGGAAATATTCTCCGGCCTCGAGCCCTCGCTGCAGGTAATTGCACTGTCGAGTGGAAAAAAAGCGGTGGAGTTTATTCTGAAAAGCGAGGCTGAATCGCTGCCCAATCTTATTCTCCTCGATTTTAATATTCCCGATATGAATGGGGCCGAAGTGCTTAACGCGATTCGGGGTGATAAACGTCTGCAGCCGATTCCGAAAGTGGTCTGGAGTACTTCCGATGCTTCCATCTACGAGCAGATATGCAAACAAAGTGGTGCCACGGACTATTACAAGAAGCCCGATACTATCCATGCGATTACAGCCCTGGCAAGAGAGTTGCTGGCGATACTGAAGTGAATTATTCGGCTTCCGTATGGTTGGAGTCCGGATTTGGTTCGGTATCATCCAGTTCATACGGCATCATATTTTCGGAAATTTGTTTGTGTGATTTTAGTCCCAGTGATTTTAACTGAACAGCCTGCCAGATAACATTTCCTTTGCCCGATTTCAGGCGGTCAATGGCGGTGCGGTAAACG
>DATCJQ010000353.1:0-6278 GCA_036562745.1 Flavihumibacter sp. | reverse complement strand
CAATAACAGCGGACAGTTTGCGCCCATCCGCAAAGTGGCGAGTGGGGGAGAATTAAGTCGCCTTATGCTTTGTATCAAATCGCTGGTGGCGCGGAAAATCAATCTGCCCACCATGATCTTCGATGAGATTGATACCGGCATCTCGGGTGAGGCCAGCAAACAGGTGGGACTAATCATGAAGGAACTGGCATCATCCCGTCAGGTGATTTGCATTACGCACCAGCCGCAGATTGCCGGCAAAGCGGATCGTCATCTCTTTGTTTACAAGGAAAATGCAGGCAAAGGTATGCGCACCAATATTCGTGCGCTGAGTGATACGGAGAGAATTACGGCCATTGCCCAGATGCTGGGCGGAGAAAAACCTTCGGCCATCGCCATGGAAAATGCGCGGGAAATGATGGAGGGTTAAATCAGTTGCTTATTTTCGCTCCTTAAAATCTACTAACAGTTAAATACAGATTATGGCCTATAATCTATTAAAAGGAAAAAGAGGTATCATAACCGGGGCACTGGATGAAAATTCAATCGCCTGGAAAGTTGCAGAGAAAGCCCATGAAGAAGGCGCCACCTTCGTTTTGACCAATGCCCCCATCGCGATGCGCATGGGCGAAATCAAAAAGCTGGCAGAGAAAACCGGTTCTGAAATCATTCCGGCCGATGCTACCAATATGGATGATCTGACCAACCTGTTCACCAAATCACAGGAAGTGCTGGGTGGAAAGATTGATTTCATTCTGCACTCCATCGGTATGAGTGTTAACATTCGCAAGAATATTCCCTATACAGAGCTGAACTACGATTATTTCCAGAAAGGAATCGATGTGTCTGCGCTGACATTCCACAAGATGCTGGCCACCGCCTGGAAGCTGGATGCCATGAACGAGTGGGGTAGTGTGGTTGCCCTTACCTATATGGCAGCCCAGCGAACCTATCCCTTCTATACCGATATGGCTGATATCAAAGCCATGCTGGAGTCCATCGCCAGAAGTTTCGGTTACCACTACGGTAAGGAGAAAAAAGTTCGGATCAACACCGTTTCCCAGTCGCCCACCAAAACCACGGCGGGTACGGGTATCAAGGGCTTCGGCGATTTCTATGACTATGCCGATGCCATCGCGCCGCTGGGTAACGCGTCTGCAGAAGATTGTGCCAATTTCTGTATCACCCTGTTCTCTGACCTGAGCCGTATGGTGACCATGCAGAACCTTTATCATGATGGCGGTTACTCAACCACCGGCGTGAGCATGGAAGTGATGACCGGTTTCGGTAAAGGTGGAGATAGCGCTGAATAATTCGGAACGCTTCAATAGAAAAAGGCTGTCGGACCTGGTCAGACAGCCTTTGTTATTTTTTGGTGTCACCGGCGGCGCCGGATAACGCTCCTAGATTAGTATTCGTCTTCGTTGAAAAAGAAGTCTTCCTGAGACGGATAGTCAGGCCAGATGTCGTCGATGCCCTCGTAAATCTCCCCCTCATCTTCCAACTCCTGCAGGTTTTCAACTACCTCGATGGGAGCGCCGCTACGGATGGCATAATCGATTAGCTCATCTTTGGTGGCTGGCCAGGGAGCGTCTTCCAGATAGGATGCCAATTCAAGTG
Organism: Flavihumibacter sp.; assembly: GCA_036562745.1. Lineage (GTDB taxonomy): Bacteria > Bacteroidota > Bacteroidia > Chitinophagales > Chitinophagaceae > Flavihumibacter. Next base: position 4,679 of record DATCJQ010000353.1, on the reverse strand, counting down.
TCCAGAACATCTTACAGGTTTTAAATTTTCGGCAAATGTATGGGTTAATACGAAATTTCCAAATCCTTTCGATAACAACGCTTAATATTGTTGATTCGTATACGGGATCTCCGGATAAGCAGCCGGATTTCCGGATTGGTATACCTATGATTTGTTCAAATTAGATTTAGTTGCATGCTTGAAGCCAGAAATATTCATAAGGCCTATGGTTCGGTGGAGGTGCTAAAAGGGGTGGACATATCCGTTCAGGCTGGGGAGATTGTCAGCATTGTGGGCTCCTCCGGGGCGGGGAAAAGCAGCCTGCTGCATATTCTTGGAACACTTGATCAGCCCGATCAGGGGGAGATCATGCTCCATAATACCCTTATTACAGGGATGAGTGCCCGACAACTGTCGTCCTTCCGGAACCAGTATATAGGTTTTGTGTTCCAGTTTCACCATCTGCTGCCGGAGTTCAGCTCACTCGAAAATGTATGCATCCCGGGGTGGATCGCTAAAAGGCCCCGCCGGGAAGTGGAGGAGCGGGCGAAATCCCTGCTGAAGCAATTGGGACTGGAGCACCGGATGGATCATAAACCTTCGGCACTTTCGGGCGGTGAGCAGCAACGGGTAGCCGTGGCGCGGGCCCTTATTAATAATCCGCGTATTGTGTTTGCCGATGAACCCACGGGCAACCTCGATTCCACCAATGCCCGCGATTTGCATAATCTCTTTTTTCAGTTAAGGGAGGAGATGAACCAGACCTTCCTGATCGTGACGCATAATGAGGAACTGGCCCAGATGAGCGATCGGGTGGTGCATATGAAAGACGGGAAGATCTTGCCTTAAACCCTCGGTTTCCAGGGAATTTCCGCCACGCCCAACAAGTGGCCGGCATACCGGCTGAGCACAAAGAGATAATCGCTCAGTCGATTGAGGTATTGAATAACCAATGGATCGATAAAATCACTGGACTCCTGTAGCTGTACACAGAGTCGCTCTGCCCTTCGGCAAACACATCGCGCAACATGGAGGGCTGAAACGGCCATATGCCCGCCGGGAAGGATGAATGATTTCATCGGCGGAAGTGCATCATTCATGCGGTCGATTTCATCCTCCAGCAGCCGGATATCCTCAGCTTTCAGATCCGGTATCCTGAGTTTGGGTTCCTTTTCCGGATCACAGGCCAGGGAGGAGCCGATGGTGAAAAGGCGATCCTGAATTTCTTTGAGCATTTCCCGGCAGGCCGACAGGGATTTTTCCGAAGCCGGTTCATCTGCTTTGCTATTGAGTAGGGTATCAGCACCCAGTAAATCGGAGCAGAAACCGATATGGGAATTGAGTTCATCCACTGTACCGTAGCTTTCAATACGGATATGGCTCTTGGGCACTTTGGTGCCTCCGATCAGCGAAGTACTTCCCTTATCGCCCGTTTTCGTATAGATTTTTATAGCCATAAATGCTAGTGAAATGCCGGCATTTCCTGGTGCCTGTTCTTTTTGTCTGATTCGATCACACCGTCGCGCAGTCGTACAATGCGGTGCGCGTGCTGGGCGATATCTTCTTCGTGGGTTACCAGCACCACGGTATTGCCTTCCGCCTGGATTTTATCAAATATGTTCATGATCTCCACGGAGGTCTTGGAGTCGAGGTTTCCGGTCGGTTCATCGGCCAGGATCAGGGAGGGACGATTCACCAGCGCCCGCGCGATGGCTACCCGCTGACACTGTCCGCCCGACATCTCATTCGGCTTGTGATGACTTCTTTCAGCCAGTCCCACACGGTTCAATACTTCCAGGGCCATTTCGTGTCGCAGTTTCTTCGCTACACCGGCATAAACCAGCGGAAGGGCCACGTTTTCGGCGGCAGTGAGACGGGGCAGCAGGTTGAACTGCTGGAATACGAATCCGATTTCCTTGTTTCTGACGGTAGCGAGGTCGTCATCCGACATTTTGGAAACATCCTGTCCGTTTAAGACATATCGGCCCATGGTGGGAGAGTCGAGGCACCCGATAATATTCATCAGGGTACTTTTTCCAGAGCCGGAGGGTCCCATTAACGCCACATAGTCGTTCCGGTAGATATCCAGATCGATACCTTTCAAAACCGGAATCGCCTGTTTGCCCATAAAATAACTTTTATGGATGTTTTCAAGGTGAATGATGGAATCGGTCATTATTATTTTTTAATCACTTTGGGAACAAAAACAAATTCTTCATTGGCATCGGGTGCGATAGCCAGGGCAGTGGCCCGGTCGAGCTGGTTGGCCACCACATCCGGACGGAGCACATCCACATTATCGGTCATATGCAGTAAGGGCTCCACGCCGGTGGTATCCAGCTCCTGGAGCTTTTCCACGAACTGGATCATCCGGCCCAGATCCTCCTTGAGCCGGCTGGCTTCCGCCTCGTCAACATGCAACCGGCTCAATTGCGCCAGTTGGCGTACCATATCATTTGTTAGTTCCATATGCTAGCAACAAAAATAAGGTTCTTATCTTCGCCGCGCTATGGAAAATGGAAAAAAACCGATTGTAATGAGTGGAATCCGGAGTACCGGATTTTTACACCTGGGCAATTATTTTGGGGCCATCCGGAATTATGTGCGCATGCAGGAAGAATATACCTGCTATTTTATGGTGGCCGATATTCATACACTTACCACCCATCCCGATACGAAAGAGCTGAAACCCAATGTGCATCGGGTATTGGCGGAAAACATCGCCTGCGGACTGGATCCCGAGAAAGTGGCGCTCTACTGCCAGAGTCATGTATTCGAAACCGCAGAGCTGTATATGTTGCTGAACATGCTGGCCTATAAAGGCGAGCTGGAAAAGACCACCACCTTCAAGGACAAGGTTCGCCAGCATCCGCAGAACGTGAATGCGGGATTGCTCACCTACCCCGTGCTGATGGCTGCCGACATCCTGCTGCACCGCGCCAAGCTGGTGCCCGTGGGTAAGGATCAGGAACAACACCTCGAGATGTCACGGAATTTCGCCAACCGGTTCAATCATCGCTATGGTGATGTGTTTCCCGAACCCGAAGCCTTCAACTTCGGTGAACAGCTGGTTAAGGTTCCGAGTCTGGACGGCTCCGGCAAAATGAGCAAGAGCGAAAACCAGAACGCCACCATCTACCTGGCCGATACAGATGACCAGATCCGCAACAAAATCAAGAAGGCCAAGACCGATGCGGGCCCTACCGAGCCCAATACTCCCATGCCCGATTATATTGAGAATATATTCCAGCTGATGTCGCTGGTGAGCTCTGCAGATACCGTGCAGAAATTCAAGGAGGATTACAATAATGCCACCATCCGCTACGGCGATATGAAAAAACAGCTGGGCGAAGACATGGTGAAATTTGTTGCACCCATCCGCGAGAAAGCCGCAGCCATCCAGAACGATGAAGCCTATCTTCGCCGCATTATGGAAATGGGAGCGGAGAAAGCACGTATCAGCGCCCGCGCCACCATGGAAAAAGTGCGCGAGGCAATGGGACTGAAATACTATTAATTTCCTATATTCAAGATCCTGGTATAGTCAGGCAAAAATTATGGCGAAAGGAAAGAAACCGAAGCATATTGCAGTGGCCGGAAATATTGGTGCCGGCAAAACAACACTCACCGAATTACTTAGTAAACATTATAAGTGGATTCCACAGTTCGAAGATGTAGATCATAACCCCTACCTCAACGATTTCTATGACGATATGCCCAGGTGGAGTTTCAACCTGCAGATTTATTTTTTACATAGCCGTCTGAACCAGATTCTCGATATCCACCGTGGGACAGAAACCGTGGTGCAGGATCGCACGATCTATGAAGATGCCCATATTTTCGCGCCCAACCTGCATGAAATGCAGCTCATGAGCAAGCGCGATTATGAAAACTATTTCCAGTTTTTCCAGACCCTTAAAGGGATGGTGCAACCTCCCGATCTGCTGATCTACCTGCAGGCTTCAGTGCCCACACTGGTTGGACAAATTCAAAAACGCGGCCGCGAATATGAAGAGAATATCCGCCTCGATTATCTCAAGCGCCTCAACGACTATTATAACAAGTGGATCGAAGGGTATAAAGAAGGTCCACTGCTGATCATCGATATCGATAAAAACAAATTCGCCGAGCGCGAAGAAGATTTGGGTGAGATCATTAATAAGATCGATGCCCAGCTTTATGGTTTGTTCTGATCGCTTGTACTTTTGAACTGCCTGTTTATTGGAATGACTCCAATTAAATAGCTGATTAAAATAGCTGATGAAAATCGCTGATTAAAATAACTAATCCGGGTAGAGCGCAGTTCCTGATGGAATAGCTCCTATCCGGATTTTTTTGCCGGCTTAATCCTCATATTGTTGTGGATAATTGGCATAGTCCTTCAGTTCGTCCAGTTCCGTTTCAATTCGCTCGAGCCAGCGTCTTTGTCCCTCCGGATTACGAGAGAAATTCGTTTCCTTATCGTAGAGTTGCTGATAGGCGGATTGCTCATTCGTGATCCGCTGATAAATCGACTTTATGTCTGCTTCGGCAGTCCGTGGGTTGTAGCGGTAATTCTTCAGTTCCTTATACAATTTCCGGGTGAACAGCTGACTGATATCAAAATGCCCCTGCTCGTGCGCGAGGATATGCGGCGATTGTACTTTGGTCCAGGACTTGTGCGGATAGAATACACATTGTATCGTATAGTCCAGCCCCTT
>DATCJQ010000350.1:0-9573 GCA_036562745.1 Flavihumibacter sp. | reverse complement strand
AAGGGGGACAAGGGAACGAAGGGGACACGTGGACACGGGGACAAGGGGACAAGGGCGACGGGCAATGGAGAAGGGAGAACGGGGAATGGAGGAGGGAGACGGGACAAACGGATCGGTTGTGTGGCGGCCTTTCCTTAAATTGCCGCACTTAACAGTTAGTCAGTATGAGAAAAATCTTACTCCTGCTGGGTTTGTTCCCGGCAACCATGGTATTGGCCCAGAAAAAGGTCAATCCCCAGAAAATCGCGGCCACCATCACGGAAGAAGACCTGAAAAAACACCTGTATATCATTGCGGGTGCGGAAATGGAAGGTCGTGAAACCGCCACCGAGGGACAGCGGAAAGCAGCTGCCTACATCGAAAATGAGTTCAAAAAAATCGGATTACTGCCCGGTTACAATGGCTCTTATCAGATGCCCTTCCCGGTGTACAAGGACTCCCTGGTCAGCGCATCGCTGAAGGTGAATGATACCGAGTTTGCCCTTAACAATGATTTCCAGCCGAACCTGCGCATGGCCCGTTCCGGCGAGTTTTATTTTTCCGAGCTGGTTTTTGCCGGACATGGAATTGTGGATCCCAACCGCGATGATTACAATGGCCAGTCGGTGAAAGGTAAGGCCGTTCTCATTCTGGATGGCGCTCCGGCTGACTACAAAACCGAATTGAAGGGCATGCTGGCTCCGAACGCCATGTTTGCGAAATACCAGAGAGCTGTTGAAAAAGGCGCGGCCCTGGTACTGTTTGTATCCAACGATTTTCCCAGAAAAGCGGGTGCAGCTCCGAGCATGTATGTGAACCTCTATGCTCCGGAACAGCCTACGGCCCTCTATAATATTTCGGCCAGCGTGGCTGAAAAACTGATCGGCGCCGAATGGCAGTCAATCAGGGAAACTGCAAAACAAACTGCGGTTCCCGCCAAAGTGTATAAAGCGAACCTGGCTGTTCAGCTGAACAAAAAGGTACAATTCCTGGAAAGTACCAATGTGCTGGGTTATCTGGAAGGTAGCGATAAGAGCGACGAATGGCTGGTGATCACGGCGCACTACGACCATCTGGGCAAACGCGGTGATGTGATCTACTATGGTGCCGACGACGATGGCTCCGGAACCGTGGCTGTAATCGAAATGGCCGAAGCTTTCGCAAAAGCCAAAGCGGCTGGTCAGGGTCCCCGGCGCAATATTCTGTTCATGACGGTGAGCGGTGAGGAAAAAGGTCTCTGGGGTTCTGCCTGGTATGCCGATTATCCCGCGGTTCCCCTCGAAAAAACCACTGCCAACCTCAATATCGATATGATTGGCCGGGTGGATACGGAGAGAACCAGTGCCGACACCCTGAATTATGTTTACGTGGTGGGCGACGACAAGCTGAGTACCGAACTCAAGCCCCTGAGCGAAGGCGTGAACAAAAAATACCTGAAAATGACGCTGGATTATAAATTCAACGATCCCAAGGATCCGAACAGAATTTATTTCCGCAGCGACCATTACAACTTCGCTAAAAAAGGTGTTCCGGTAATTTTCTACTATGATGGTATGCTCCAGTCTGATTACCACAAACCGGGCGATACTCCCGATAAAATCAACTATACCCTGCTGAAGAAACGAGCCCAGCTGGTATTCTATACTGCCTGGGAGATGGCCAATCGCGATAATATGATGAAACGGGATCTGGAAATCCCGACCATGACCCGATAAGGACAGGGCAGATTAGGGTTTGAAAGCGATCAAAACCTGATGTCGGGCAGATACAATTCCTGACAACGATTTGAAACAGAAACGAGAAAGGGTGCTTCAACAGAAGCACCCTTTTATTTTGAATTGAACATTGTACGGAAGCTTACCAACCCAGGAGGTATGCGAAAATCAGCGGGGCCACGATGGTGGCATCGCTTTCGATAATGTATTTGGGCGTATCGATACCCAGCTTACCCCAGGTGATTTTTTCGTTGGGAACGGCACCGGAATAGGATCCGTATGAGGTGGTGGAGTCGCTGATCTGGCAGAAATAGCTCCAGAAGGGAACATCATGCCATTCCAGGTCCTGGTACATCATGGGCACCACGCAGATCGGGAAATCACCGGCGATACCGCCACCGATCTGGAAGAAGCCCACGCCCTTGCCACCGGAGTTTTTACGATACCAGTCGGCCAGCCAAACCATGTATTCGATACCGCTTTTCATGGTGGTGGCTTTGATTTCGCCCTTAATGACGTAGGAAGCGAAGATATTTCCGAGGGTGGAGTCTTCCCAGCCGCCTACCACGATGGGCAGGTTTTTCTCTGCGGCAGCGATCATCCAGCTGTCTTTGGGGTCGATTTCATAATCATCCTTCATTACCCCGCTGTTCAGCAGCTTGTACATGAATTCGTGGGGCAGATAGCGCTCGCCCGCGGCATCGGCATCCTTCCAGATTTTGGAAATATGGTGCTGAATCTTGCGGAAAGCCTCTTCTTCGGGGATACAGGTATCGGTAACGCGGTTCAGACCCTTTTCCAGCAGTTCCCATTCTTCCTGCGGAGTGAGATCGCGGTAATTGGGAATCCTTCTATAGTGACTATGGGCTACCAGATTCATGATATCTTCTTCCAGGTTGGCGCCGGTGCAGGAAATGATATGCACTTTATCCTGACGGATCATTTCGGCCAGGGAAACACCCAGTTCCGCGGTACTCATGGCACCAGCCAGGGTAATCATCATCTTTCCTCCTTCCAACAGGTGCTGCTCGTAACCTTTGGCAGCGTCCACTAAAGCGGCGGCATTGAAGTGCCGGTAATGGTGTTGGATGAATTGAGAAATGGGACCTTTACTCATGTTTACTTGGTTTTTGGACGCCAAAGGTAAAACAAAAAGCCCCACCTTACGGGGTGGGGCTGACTTTCCAACAAAACCTCAGAGAAAAACCGACCTGTTTTATTTTTTGTTCTTGCTGAACACAGTCCAGTGTGCGCCTTCACTTTTCATTACCAGCTGCTGATCTGCGTTTTCCAGCGTAACGAAATATTGTGTGGTACCTTCGTTGGCCACTTCAAAAAGAGTGGTAATCCAGTAGTCGTTGTACTGCTCCTTCAGTTCAGTCATCAGGGAGATGGGAAGCTGTGTGGAGAGAATGTTACGGTATACTCCCACCAGTTTGCCTGAATCATCGAGGTAAGCGAACATTACCTGTCCGTTTAACGTGAACTGCACTTTATAAAGATCGTTAGCGGTACGGCTCCAGCTTTCAATCTCTGCAGAAGCAAATTCTTTTTTGAAACTTTTCTCCACACGTTCGTCAACGTTGCGTGATTTGTTGGCGATGTTGTTTGCGAATGTGGCGGTGAAACTGAGTGTTACGAATGCCAAAGTTGCGATATACTTTTTCATTGTTTAAGGTTTAAAAGCGTTTAAGGTTTGATGTGTTTGTAAGTATGACGTTTGTCGAAGGATAAGGTTACAGTTTATGCTTAACTTTTTTGAAAATGCTGAGCTGACCTGCCGGAGTAGCGGAAACGATCATGCTGCTTTTCACACCGTGAAGGGTTACATGGTAAGTGGTAACACCGTTGGCGATATGTTCAATCACGTTTTTCATTACATGCTCGGGATATCTTTCCTGAATGGATTTTGCTACCATAATGGGCAGGCTGGATTTGTCGATATAACGAGCAGTGGCTACCAGTGCGCCTTCCGCATCATAGAAAGCACTCAACTCAGTGTTGCGGTAGCTGAATGTAGCCTGGAACAAACCAGCGTCGTCCAGCGACTTCCATTGTACGTTTTTTGCATCAGCAAATTCGGTGCGGAATGATTCCAGAACTTTACCGGTAATAGGGTCAACATTTGCAAAACTTGCCAGGCTAACAAAAGCAGTGGCGGCGATTACGATGAGCTTTTTCATAAAAATAAATTTTGAAAGGTTTAATGATTAATGTCCGTTTGAATAGTTTGACGATGTAAAAGTAGAAAGGTTACAACCCGGGGTCAAGCAAATAGTGATTGGTGGTGACAGAACGTAAATATTTGATAAGTACCAGGAAAGATTAGCTTTTCCGGGTCCTGAAAAATCGGCTGAAATCCGCTGTGGATGCGGGTTTGAGAAAAAGTGTTAAATAAAAAGTAAAAAGCGGTTAATCCATGGTTAAATTAGAGAAGTGGAAACCGCTATCTTAGAAAAATGAATTTCCTGGCACATGCATATCTTTCTTTTCGTCAGCCCGAGATTCTGGTTGGTAACCTGATCAGTGATTTCGTGAAGGGCAAAAAGAAGTACGATTATCCCCCTTCCATAGTAAAGGGGATCAATCTGCATCGCTCTATAGATACTTATACCGATGAACACCCCGTGAATGCCAGGGCTAAACAGGTTTTCAAACCGGCGGTGGGCTTATACGCCTCGGCCTTTCTCGATGTGGTGTACGACCATTTTCTCGCAACCGATGAACTGGCATTTCCTGCCAACAGCCTGGAAGAATTTACCGGCTGGGTGTACGGTACATTAGACGGACAAGCGGTTTATTTTCCTGATAAGTTCGGGCAGATGTTTCCCTATATGAAACAGCAGAACTGGCTGCTTAATTATCGGGAAAAATGGGGCATCCGGAAAAGCATGGAGGGACTGGTGCGCCGGGCCCAATATCTCGACCAGGCCGATGCTGCTTATGAGGCATTTGAAGCCAACTACGATCTCCTGAAAGCCTGTTATGAACGCTTTTTTCCCGATCTGCTCTGGTTTGCCACTGAGCATTTTAAAAAGGACCTGACTATTCCACCGGGAACACTTTGAACCTTTCATGAGCCGCCCGTTCCAGCATTTCGCGGTCATCGGGGTGCGCAATTTCAATCAGGGCTTTGGCCCGCTGGCGCAGATTCTTACCATATAAATATGCTACTCCGAATTCAGTTACCACATAATGGATATGTCCGCGGGTGGTTACCACACCGGCCCCGGTTTTCAGATAGGGAACGATGCGGGATATCCCCTTATGGGTGCGGGATGGCAGCGCGATGATCGGCTTTCCTCCCGGGCTCAATGCTGCCCCACGCATGAAGTCCATCTGTCCGCCTATGCCCGAATACTGGAACGTACCGATACTGTCGGCGCAAACCTGTCCGGTTAGATCAATTTCCACAGCACTGTTTATGGCCACCATCTTCGGGTTGCGACGGATAACGGAGGTTTCGTTTACATAATCGATATCGAGGAAGGCAAAAGCCGGGTTGTCATTCACGTAGTCGTATAAACGTTTTGTACCGAGGGCGAATCCCACTACCGATTTATTGGGATGGATGGCTTTGTATTTATTATTGATCACATCGTTTTCCACCAGGTCGATAATGCCATCGCTGAACATTTCGGTGTGAACGCCCAGATCTTTATGGTTGGTGAGGCATCTCAATACGGCATCGGGTATGGAGCCGATTCCCATCTGAAGGGTGCTGCGGTCTTCGATCAGTCCGGCGATATAGGAGCCGATCTTTTCTTCTGCGGGACCGAGGGTGGTGGAAAATTTACCCTCGTGCAGGGGGGCTTCGTGATAAACCATGGCATGAAAGCGTCTTACATGGATCAGGCCATCGCCATGGGTGCGGGGAACATTCGGGTTTACCTGGGCGATCACATAACGCGCATTGTTAACCGCCGAACGGGCAATATCAACCGATACGCCCAGCGAGCAATAACCATGGGCATCGGGAACCGATACATGCACAATGGCCACGTCGAGCGGCAGAATACCCTGTTTGAAAAGTTCGGGTATCTCGCTCAGGAAAACGGGTACGTAATCGGCGCGACCATCCTGAACGGCTTCGCGGATGCTGGCGGATACGAACAGCGAGTTGATATGGAAATGACCTGCATACTCGGGTTTGTCAACCACCATATCTCCATACACAGTAATGTTTACCAGTTCCACATTTCTGAGCCGGTCTTTTTGTTCGGCCAGCTTTTTCATCATGTAAGATGGAGTTTGTGCACTTCCCTGCACAAATACTCTATGGCCCGACTGGATTACAGAAAGCGCTTCTTCGGCTGAAACATATTGTATGGGAGCTTGCATCTTTATTTTTTAGCAAAATTATAGGACTGTTTTGGGCTTCCGGCTGATATCTGTCATAAAATGCCCTGAGCATTGTAAGTGCGCTTTGTTATTTTTGGGCCGTAAAGGTTTCAGCTCATGAATACACAAGTTCGCGCGGGCAAGGCAGGATTTGCACTTTTGATTTGCTGTTTTTTGAATTCGTCCCTAAACGCCCAGATTAATAAATTTCCCCCCGTAGATAAATCGCCGATGGATATGTGTTTCTATCCGGCCAATTATCCCATCCTTCGTATCCAGGAAAAAGCCAATGAGCCCCTGATGGTGCGGGTTACGTACAGCCGTCCGCAGAAAAACGGCCGAAAGGTTTTTGGCGAACTGGTGGAGTATGGAACAATCTGGCGGCTTGGTGCCAACGAAGCGACCGAAATCGAGTTCTTCCGTGATGCCAGGATCGGTTCAACAAGGGTGAAAAAGGGGCGTTATACGCTTTATGCGATCCCCACCCCGGAAAAATGGACCATCATTATTAATAAAGACACGGATGCCTGGGGAGCCTTCCTCTATGATCCGAAAAAAGATATTGTTCGGGTGGATGTGCCGGTTCAGCATAATTCCGAACCGCTCGAAGCCTTCAGCATGTATTTCGATAAAAACAACGGAGACATAAATCTCTATATTGGCTGGGATACGGAGATGATCAGTCTCCCCGTCAGCTTCTTCTAAAACTTTAACCGATGAAAATAGCTACCAAGTTCATCCATGCAGGCATGGAACCCGATCCTTCTACCGGCGCGATTATGACGCCTGTATATATGACATCCACTTATGTGCAGGAAGCGCCCGGGGTAAATAAGGGATTTGAATATGCCCGTTCGCAAAACCCAACGCGGAAAGCATTGGAAGAAGCGCTGGCAACCATTGAAAACGGTCAGTATGGACTGGCTTTCTCCAGCGGTGTGGCAGCTACCGATGCCGTGCTGAAATTGTTATCGCCCGGCGATGAAGTGGTTACCGGCAACGATTTGTACGGCGGTACCTATCGGCTGTTTACCAAAGTATTTGAGCGATTCGGACTCAAATTCAAATATGTTGATATGTCTTCGCTGGAAGCAGTGGAAGCCGCGATCAGTGCGGATACCAAACTGATCTGGCTCGAAACACCCACCAATCCCCTGATGAATATCGGCGATATTGCCGCCATCGGAAATATTGCGAAAAAAGCCAATGCCCTGCTTTGTGTGGACAACACGTTTGCATCTCCGTATCTGCAAACGCCGCTGGATCTGGGCGCGGATATCGTGATGCATTCGGCTACCAAATACCTGGGCGGACACAGTGATGTAATCCAGGGCGCACTGGTGGTGAACGATAAGGCCCTGTACGACCAGCTGTATTTTATTCAGAAAAGCTGTGGTGCGGTGCCCGGACCAATGGATTGTTTCCTTGTGTTGCGCGGTATCAAAACCCTGCACCTTCGCATGCAGCGCCATTGCGAAAACGGCGAGAAGATTGCACACTGGTTAAGAAATCACCCTAAAGTGGGGAAAGTATACTGGTGCGGATTTACCGACCACCCCGGATATGCGGTTGCGTCCAAACAGATGCGGGGATTCGGCGGCATGATGAGTTTTGAACTGAAAGACAATTCCGTGGAGGCGGCGAAAAAAGTGCTTTCATCCACCCATCTGTTTTCACTGGCCGAAAGTTTAGGTGGTGTTGAATCGCTGATCAACCATCCTGCATCCATGACCCATGCGTCCATCCCGCGGGAAGAAAGAATTAAGAATGGATTGTCTGATTCACTGATTCGGTTAAGCGTGGGTGTTGAAGATGCCGACGATCTGATCGATGATCTCGCGAAAGCAATCGGTTAATGCAATGAGTTATTCCAGTTATTTGCTGGATTTTCTTACTACCAGATTCGTACGAAGCTCAAACAGTTTGTACGAATCTGTTTTTTTCTGTATTTCATCAATCAGCACGCCCACGGCGAGTTTACCTACTTCGTAGCCGGGTTGCATCACGGTGGTTAATGCGGGATCCACCAGCGCGCTGGCGGCGTCGTTGTTGAAGCCAACAATTTTGATGTCCTCCGGAATGGATAAACCTTTTTTCCGGATATAGTTAATGCCGGCGATGGCGGACAGATCATTGATGAAAAAAATCCCATCCGGTAATTCGGAGTGCTTCATCACTTTCTTAATGGCAACCAGCGCATCTTCTTCGAAAGATTTGGAATGAGAAATCAATTCGGGACGAACCGGTATATTATGTTTTTTTAATGCGTCGAGGTAGCCCTGTTTTCGGTTCTGCGACACCGATAGTTCCGGCGGCCCCCCCACATGTGCAATTCTTCTGCATCCTTTTCGTATCAGGTGTTCAACAGCTTTGAAGGCGCCGTCGTATTCGTCAACTATCACTTTGGTGCATTCGAAGCCCGGTAATACGCGATCGAACATCACCACCGGTACGTTTTTCCGATAGGCTTCGCTGATTACCGCTGCGTTTTTGGTTTCCTTTGAAACTGAAATCAAAAGTCCATCGATATTACAGGATAATAATTTCCGGATGCTTCTGTTTTCCATCGATTCGGTTTCATTACTCTGGCAGATCATGAGATGATAATCCTGTTCGATGGCACAATCGGTCATCCCGCTTAATGCTTCCGAGAAATAATTTGAATTGATGGTGGGCACAACCACCCCGATAATGCGAGTATGTTTTTTAACCAGGCTTTGCGCAATGAAGTTGGGTTCGTAATTCCATTCTTTGGCAAGATCTAAAACAGCCTGACGGGTTTTGGGATTGATATCGCGCGCGTTCCTTAATGCACGCGAAACAGTAGAAACCGAGATGTTAAGGGCTTTGGCAATGTCTTTTAATATAACTGTGCGGCTCATACTTGATGCAAAGATAAATTTTTCGGTAACGTTCTCGGTGAGCAAACCCTGCGAAATCGATTATCGAGCAGGTGATTGTCTAATTTGTGCATCGTAAGCAAATTATTTTAAAATGAAAGCAATTGCTGTTATGCTGTTAACCGGTGCATTAGCAACGGGGCTTCCGTCAGAAGCTCATCAATCCAAACCTGATTCACTGCCACAGCTCTATTTACAGAACAGAGCTCCACTTGTTTCCAAGAAGTATCTCGATCTGCCTTTTGGTGCCATTCAGCCCAAAGGATGGTTGCGCAGTAATCTTGAAAAGATGAGAGATGGTATGACCGGGAAACTCGATGAATGGTATCCGGCTGTGTTGGGAAAACGAAACGGATGGCTGGGTGGCGATGGTGATGTTTGGGAAAGAGGTCCATACTGGCTGGATGGCCTGGCACCATTGGCTTTTATTCTGGATGATAAGAAACTCAAAGACAAGCTGCAGCCCTGGATCGAATGGTCGATCAATAACCAGCAACCCGACGGGTATTTTGGTCCCATCCCTCCAGAGAAAGAGCCGGAACCAGAACCCGGATTGCAACGCGACCGTGCGCGCGACTGGTGGCCCAAGATGGTTATGCTGAAAGTATTACAGCAATATTATATAGGAACAAAGGACC
>DATCJQ010000346.1:0-12273 GCA_036562745.1 Flavihumibacter sp. | reverse complement strand
AAGCAGATTTTCCATCCGGCAAATCTAAAGGAAAACAACAATGCGAACAACCGTTAGTTTTCCACGGGTGGATAAACAGCCAATTCAACCACAATAGCTATATTTGTTCTACGTTCTAGAGATATGAAGTTAAAATCATTGATACTTGCGCTGTTGCTGCTGTCCGGGGCCTCCGCAACCCAGGCACAGGTACTGGCGAACGCCCCATCCGAACCGCTGCAAATCAAGGAGTCACATGATTTTGGGCATATCAAAATGGGGCGTCCGGTTAACTACGCATTTACACTGGTTAATACGGGAAAAGAACCGCTTCGGCTCGAAAACGTAGTGGCTTCCTGCGGTTGCACCACGCCGGTATGGTCGCCCGAGCCCATCGCTCCGGGAAAATCGGGTGAAATCACTGTAGGCTACAATGCCGCGGCGGAGGGACCCTTTGAAAAATCTATTACCCTCATATACAACGGGGGCAAGACAAAAAACATCTATATAAAAGGGGTCGTGGATCAACCAAATCCCGGCATACCTGTTAATAGTTCTGTTCAATTGCTCAAAAAATCCAACTAAACAGTGTATAAATCAAGTATTATGAAAAAATTAGCGCTGACCCTTTTTGCCGTAGTTATTGGCACCGTGCTTTTCGCCCAGTCCAAAAAAGCTGAAGACCTGGTAAAATTCACCGAGCTGAAATACAACTTCGGCAAGATCAAGCAGGGTACGCCCGTAACCCATGATTTTGAATTCACCAATATCAGCGGCAAACCCATCGTGATCGAATCTGCTACTGCCAGCTGTGGTTGTACTACTCCCGCCTGGCCTCAGCAACCCATCGCGCAGGGTAAATCCAATAAAATCAAAGCCGGATTCAACGCCGCTGCGCCTGGGCCCTTCGATAAAACCGTTTTCGTGAAAATCGCAGGCGCCGATCAGCCCCTGGAACTGAGAATCACCGGCGAAGTGCTTTCTGCCGAAGAATACGCCAAATACGAAAGCAGCAAGGACAAAAAGAACAGCAAATAAGCTCTGAAAACTTTCCGATACAAATACCCGCCCAACCGGCGGGTATTTTTTTTATATTTCAATCTAAAGCCCCTAGAAATGGACACGATTGCTTTTCATGAATACCTGAACAGTCTGCAGGTGAAGCCCGGACAGAAAGTCTCACTTAAAAAAGATTTCCATACCGATTACGATCATAAATCGATGACCCGGGAGGAGGGTGCACATCTCCTCGAGGAAGGCATCCGAAACCTGGCGATCATGCAGGACAAACTCTATGCCCACAACCGCCATAGTATTCTGATCATCCTCCAGGCCATGGATGCCGCGGGCAAGGACGGGGCCATCAAACATGTTCTGAGCGGATTAAATCCCCAGGGCGTGAAAGTCACCAGCTTTAAAACGCCCAGCCGGGAGGAGCTGGATCATGATTATTTCTGGCGTCATTACAAAGCCCTGCCCGGCCGGGGAGAAATCGGCATCTTCAACCGCTCGCATTACGAAAACGTGCTGGTGACAAGGGTGCATCCCGAATATATTCTGAACGAAAACATTCCGCGTGTAGAAAAGCCGGAAGATATCAACGAGGAATTCTGGGAGAAGCGCTTTAAACAGATCAACCGCTTCGAGAAAAATCTTTCGCAGAACGGAACGCTGATCCTGAAATTCTTCCTTCACGTGTCCAAAAAAGAACAAAAAAAGCGCTTCCTCGAGCGCATTGAAGACCCCTCAAAAAACTGGAAATTTTCCGCTTCCGATGTGGAAGAAAGGGCTTACTGGAACCAGTACATGAAAGCTTACGAAGAGCTCTTATCCAACACCTCCAAAGCCTATGCCCCCTGGTTTGTGCTTCCGGCCGACGACAAATGGTTTACCAGGCTTTGTATGGCAGCCATCATTGCCCGAGAGTTCGACAAACTGGATCCGGAATACCCCAGTCTGGCACCCGACCAACTGTCCAAACTGCAGGAAATACGTCAGAAATTATTGCAGGAACCAGACTGATCCTCAAAAACCGCATTCACTCTATATCTTTGCCGCATGCCATCTATTAGTCAACGGGGATTTGCCATGCCCCCCTCTCCGATTCGCAAGCTGGTGCCATATGCCGAAGCAGCTAAACGTAAGGGAACTCAAGTATACCACCTGAATATCGGTCAGCCCGATATCGAAACTCCGGCCATCATGTTCGAGGCGGTGAAAAACGCCCATATGCGCGTGCTCGAGTATAGCCATAGCGCAGGTAATGAGTCGTATCGGCGCAAACTGGTGGACTATTATGCAACGGTTGGGGTACATGTAAACCACAACCAAATTATCGTGACTACCGGTGGTTCCGAAGCCATTCAATTCGGCTTTCTCGCATGCCTCGATGCCGGTGATGAAGTGATCATCCCCGAACCCTTCTATGCCAATTACAATGGATTTGCTGTGGCAGCGGGAGTTACCGTGAAGCCCATCACTTCCAGTATCGAAAATGGGTTTGCTCTTCCCTCGATGGAAGCATTTGAAACAGCCATCACGCCAAAAACAAAGGCGATCGTGATCTGCAACCCGAATAACCCCACGGGTTATCTGTACAGCAAGGAGGAGCTGAACATCCTGAAAGCACTGATCAAAAAACACAATCTTTATCTGTTTTCTGATGAAGCCTATCGCGAGTTCTGCTATACCGGCGAACATTTCAGCGCCATGCAACTCGAAGGGGTGGATGATCATGTGATATTGATGGACACTGTTTCCAAACGTTATAGCGCCTGCGGTGCCCGCATCGGTGCATTGGTTACCAGAAACCAGAACGTATTGGATACAGTAATGAAATTCGCCCAGGCCCGTCTGAGTCCGCCCGGTTTCGGACAGATCGCCTCCGAAGCAGCCATCGATCTTCCCTCCACTTATTTCGATGGCACCAAAGCCGAATACCTCTCCCGCCGCGATACCCTGGTGAACCGGCTGAACAATATTCCCGGTGTTTATTGTCCCAATCCCGGTGGTGCTTTCTATGCCATGGCCCGTTTGCCGATTGATGATTCCGACAAGTTCTGCCAATGGTTGCTGGAAAGTTTTTCGCACGAAAACCAGACCGTGATGCTGGCTCCTGCAACCGGTTTTTATGGCACACCCGGACTGGGAAAGAATGAAGTACGCCTGGCCTATGTGCTGAACATCAGCGATATTAATGCTGCCATGGATTGTCTGGAAGTGGCGCTGAAACAGTACCCGGGAAGAACGGAATAAGGGAACGGGCGGACGGAGGGGAAAAAGCAGACAAAGGGGACAAAGGGGACAAAGGAGACGAAGGGAACGAAGGGAACGAAGGGGACGAACAGGCAAAAGACATATGCAATCGAACCGTTTTAATTTGGTAGCTTTAGGGAAGAGATTCTTCCCATGCTGCTACGGGACTTCATGCCAGACCCCAGGCTGGCAGAGTTTGTGCAATGCTTTCGCATAGCCCATTTTGAATTTTCCGATTCAAACCAAACCTTTTTTAAAGCATACCCACCGAAACCGGAAGTCTGCCTGCATTTTATCCTTAAGGGAAGAATTGATATTGCCTGTGCTGAACCCAATACACTGATCCGGCAATTTCCTGTTACCCTCATCGGTCAGCAGACTGCAGTGCTTCCCCGCTATAATAGCAATATGCTGCTCAATTTTCAGGTGGTTTTTCAGCCTGCGGCGATGTTCATCCTAACAGGCATACCTGCCTATGAACTAACCAACGCGTTTATCGATGCAGCGATCGTTTTCCCGCACAGCCACTTTGCTCTGGAGCAAATGCAGGCGGCAGGATCCTATCAGGAAATATTGACGATCGCCGAGCAGTTTGTATTATCTGTGATTCGAAGTGCACGGCATCATCTTTACCCCCTCGATTCCGTAGCCAGCACCATGATAAAAAGACCCGAAAGCTTCAGCATCGAAGATCTGGCCCGTGAAGCTTTTTTATGCACCAAGCAGTTCGAACGGAAATTCTACGAACATGTGGGTGTGAATCCCAAAACCTTTGCAAGGATCATCCGATTCAACCGGGCATTTAATACACGAAACGCAAATCCAAAATGGGACTGGCTTCGCATTGCCGCCGCATGCGATTATACCGATTACCAGCACCTCGTAAAGGAATACAAGCATTTCACCAACCATACGCCCACCGCTTTTCACCTATTGGAACAACATTCTCCTGAGTGTAAACTGGGACTCTCCGCAGAACTTTACAAGAGTCGGTTTCTGCCTGTCTGATTTTAGTTCATTTAATACCAGCAAACACCACCCGGCACATTTTATTTTTACTCATTCAGTATCGGATACCCAACCAACGATATCACTCCAACCAATTGACCCATCACTCCAACCAGACAAAGCATGCAATCAGACAAAGCAATACCTCCTGCAAACGCAGTCCTCTTTGTTCCCGGCGCAGGACATGGCGCATGGTGTTTTGAAAAAATCAGGCCCTGGCTGGAAGCATCGGCCATCAAAGTCTTGACAACGGATCTTCCCGGCTGCAGCGATGATCCCGCGCAAATCCAACACATAACAATGGAAGATGAGGTTCACCGGGTAATGGAGATGGCAAGAGCGATCGCCGAACCGCTTACCCTGGTTGGACATTCAAGCGGTGGTGCCATCATATCACAGGCGGCCGAAAAGCTGGGCAGAAATAAAATTGAAAAGCTGATTTATCTCGATGCATTCATGCCCCGCACCGGTGAATCGGTAATTTCCCTGGCAGAAAAAGCCGATCAATACAACCGATCAAAAGGACCGGTAAACTATATCAGTCTGCAGGCTGAACGATTCCTTTTTCATGACGGCAGGCAGATATTCCGTTGGAATCCCGCACTGGTCGAACAGCTCTTCTATCACGACTGCACAACCGAAGACCTGGAACTGGCAAAGAAATCGCTCAAATGGAATCATATTTCTTCCATTTCCACACCTGTGAATCTGACGGAAGAGAATTTTGGCGCCATACCGAAATACTACATCCTTTGTACGCAAGCCCGTGATCTGGACAAGAGCAGCATTGCGAACAATCTGCCTGCAGAAAATATCCATCGGATCGCCAGCAGTCATTCACCGTTTCTTTCCATGCCGGAAGAACTTGGTAAAATTCTTGTTGAAATCGTTCAGGTGAAACCGGCAAGAACCATGATGAGCACTTAAGTTTATAACTGCCGCTTATTCCGACCTCCTAGTATTGAACCCTTCCTTTTTCCTCCTCCGCACCGGTTAACCGGTTACGATTGGCATGCAGTTTCTCCTTACCAAAATTATGCGTCCAGGTTAGGGCAAAAGCCGGCCAGAGAAAGACGCGTTCCACATTTCCAACAAGATTGAATTCAGGAAAATCGGAATACACCCTGATTCGCATTGTATTTAACAGATTGGTTCCCGACAAATTCAAATTATCTCTGAGGCCGATTTTCTTCCTTAATCCGATATCCAGTTTACCCAGGGGTTTAAGAATACGCACACCGTCGGCTATTTTTGAACTATAGTAACCGGTAATCTCCAGAGAAATCTGTTTGGGCAATGTAAAAGATTGAACGCTGAAGATATTGAAGGCTGCACGCTCCTGCCGCACAGCATTCTTTTGATAGACTGCATTTATTTGCGTCCACGTGCCGGTAAGATTGTATTGCATATTCCACCAGGAAGTTGCCCGAAGGGGAACAGACACCGAGGCGGCCAGCGTGTACTGATCATCCAGATTTTCGGCCTTGCTAACCACTTTATTCAAAACAGAATCAACCGAGGGCTGAAAAGCCGCAATACCGTTGATTTCTTTGGTAAACGATAGCTGGACCATGTATTGCTTGTAACTGTAGGATGCATTCAGTCCATGTGTAATGGTGGGCTGAAGGGCCGGGTTACCGGTGAGCACCGAATTACGGTTCATATAATACGTAAATGGCGCGAGGTCGTTAAATGCAGGACGTGCGATGCGGCTATTATAGGCCAAACTGAAACTATGGTTTTCATCCGTCCGGTAATTCAGCTGTACCACAGGAAAAAAGCGTCCATAATGACGATCCACAATATTGCTGACAAGTTTTGTTTCCAGATTTGAATTCGTGTACTCGTATCGGAGGCCGGCTTTCACCGTTAATTTTCCCGAAGCTTTCAATCGGAAAGAGGCATAAGCCATCGAATAATCTTCCTTAAGATAATAGATGGATGTCAATTCAGGATCAACCTCCCAACCGGCAGGCTGCAATCGTTCGAACTTAAGGTCATTCGTAAAGTTAGCGATGGTTTCCTTGACGCCCAGTTCCATTTCGAGCTTTGCGGAAATCTTCTTCAAATAATCCAGCGCCAGCACCCAAATATTCATCGGCGTAAGCTTCCCGTTTCGATACGATTCATCATAAATCAAATCGCCGGATGGATTTAAATACCGGGTGTAATAATGAAAAGGCTGATCGTTTTTATAACGGAGATAGTCTGCATTGAAATTAAGTTGATCGCCCTTACCCAACTGCTGTTGAAGATTCAGGTTAATGCCATAACTCACCCAGTAGTTTTTTTCGCGGTTCCAACTCCGCGCCAGGGTATCAGGAGCACTGTTCAGATAGAAATCGGCATAGGTCTTTTCCTTCTGACTATACCATCTTCCGGTGCTGGTAACCAGCACGCCCATTACCGTTCTTTTTGCCAACTGATAATCCATTCCCAGGCGCAGGCTATGGGTTTGGGTGTGTTCATTGCGATCCATACTATTCCAGGTTTCATAGACATCACCATTATTTGAAACCTTCACATAGGTATTTATATCGATCGGCTTTTTTTCAATAGTCCAGGATAGATTTCCAAAAAAATTCAGCCGCCCGCTGCGATGGTTGAAATTGAGTCCGGCCTGAGCCAGGGGGCCGCGGCTATACCCGCCCGTCAGATAAAAAGATCCGTTGGTTCCGGCAAACTCGTTTTTCTTCAGCACTATGTTAACATAACCTGCTTTACCTTCTGCATCCATGCTGGCTGAGGGAGTGGTAATGATTTCGATCTTTTCGATATTACCGGCATTCATACCATCGAGCATCTGAAAAATGGCTGCAGCAGGCATATACGCAGGCTTTCCGTTGATCAGAATATTCACCCCCTCCTTTCCCAGGAGGGAGATACTGCTGCTCTGCCGGTTCACCAAAACGCCGGGAGAACGTTCAAGTATCTGAAGCGCCGTGCTACTGGCCGCCGATGGACTTCCGGAAATATTAAGGATCAGGCGATCAGGTTCCTGTTCGAGAAATGGTTTTTTAGCGGTTACAGACACTTCTTTCAATTCAGTGAATGCAGCTTCCAGCACCTGGGTTTCGAGGAGAAGTTCCCGATTCGAATCAAGCTTGAAAAGCGGACTGTAACGTTGCTGATGGCCCGCCATACTTGTCAGCAGAATATAGTGGCCGGTATCAATCTTTTCAAAGAGAAAATCTCCCAGGTGATTGCAAAACAGGGAAGCGATCAGCAATGAGTCGGGACATTTTAGCAACAGAACCGAAGCATTGGTTGCCGGTTCATTTCTAGAGTTAAGCACTTTGCCTCTGATCGCCCCCTGCCCTGCAGCATTTTGAACAGCAACGGTTAGGCACCCTGATAGCAAGAGGGTTAAAACAGGATGGTGTGTCATGGGAACAGTTGTCAGGCTTTAAATCAATCTTTCAGAGTATTTCCAAATTGAATGGATCACATGTACTAAGCGGGTTGCCGCTGATCTCGAATGGTCAACTGTTGGACTAAATGTGTTCAACAGAAGGGAGCTCCCTAAAATTATTGGCTAAAAGCAGTGGATTGGTGGTAAAAAAAAGACATAATCCGAAGCAGTGAGTTTACCAAAGGATGGCAAATTAGCCAGGCTTACGACCCTGCAGTGGGGATATCAAAAAAAGAGCATGAAATGGCAGTTCCTGCCTACTCAAGACCCAAACAAAAAGGGTTGCTCTGTAAGAACAACCCTGACAAATCTTGGGAAAATTCCCTTTCTGTAGCGAGGAGCGGACTTGAACCGCCGACCTTCGGGTTATGAATCCGATGCTCTAACCAGCTGAGCTACCTCGCCGTATGAAATGGCCATCTTTGCAGATCACCGTTCCAAATGGAGCGCAAAAATAGCCGTTTACTGATCAAAAAACAAAAAATTCCTTAGCGGATTTTCCAATAAAATTCTTTCAACACATTCAGTTTTATACTATCCGTGGCGATGGCTTCTGCCGAGAAAAACATTAAGCCCGTTGAAGGCGTGCCAGATCCGTACTTCAGCACCTCCGCAAATTCTTCCGCCGAAATGATTCCGGGATTATTATATGCCTGCACAATGGGCCATATGCGCGATGCAGAATCCGTTTTCATCCAGGGTTGTTGATCCAGCCAGTTCATGTATTCGCCCACCCAGGCAGTCGGACGATTCTTCAATTGGTGAAAGAGCATGGGCGACAATGCATCCACCTCCCGCGCCAGGGTCGGCAAATCAATGCCCAGGATCCGGTATAGCGCCGAATCATGATCAGCAGGGAACCAACCGCAGTGGTAGACTCCAACTACCAGGTCGGGATTTATACGCCGAACCTGGTGCCGCAGATCCACGGCCCAATCGAGCAATACATTAGCCCTCCATCTGCGCCAAGCGGCATCCTGGTTTTTAAGAATCCAGGCGGCTTTTTCAGCCGTATTCTCCCCATTCAGCTCCTGCCCGCTCCACCCCTCAAACAAGTGCAGGCAACGATCACAGAAACAGGTTTCGGGCAGGGTGGGATGCTCCGATTCAAACTGCGCATGCCAGTGGAAATAATCCAGAAAAACGCCATCTACTGCCAGGGAATCAAGGAGTCCCGCCAGCTCCTCCTTCCGATGCCGGCGAAAGGCCGAATCAGTGGGACAGATACCCATAAACCAGTCGGCGGCCTGGGCCGGCACTCCCCCGGCAGTAATGGGTGTGGCCTCCGGATGCGTCTTTAGCCAGGCTTTCCCATTGAGGGTGGGGAACTCCATATACACCTTCACCCCTTCCGACCGGGCACGGGTGAGAAAATCGCGGCTTAGCGACTGGCTTCGGACAAACACAGCATTCAGTCCGAGGGAATCGAATCGGTAGCCTTGCTCCCAGAGCGCAGCCGGATTGCCATAAGCTCCTTTCACGAAAGCAGCATTACTGCCACTCCTGACAGAGTTCGCGTTCGATTGTCCTCCGGAATCCCGACAGGCAGGCCCTGCTACACATAATAACGAAAACAGCAGCAAAGAAGTAAAAGGTCTAAGATACCGGCACATAATGAGGGTTTGAACGGTATAAAATACAGGAAAAACCGGCCCCAACCTGCATTTTTTGCAGATTTCGTACCTTTGTATTATGTGGTTTAAAGACGATCCGGCTTTCCATACACTTTACCCGGTTGAAATCTGCCATATGGCCCGCCGTCACTGGACTCCTTTGAGGGTGGCCCAAAAAGCAGCTCGATTTCTAGTTACCCAACCGGGTGACAGGATACTGGATATCGGAAGTGGAGCTGGAAAATTCTGCCTTGCTGCCGCAAAAGAATGTCCGCATGGGCATTTCACCGGCATTGAACAAAGGGAATACCTGGTGGAGCATGCCAACCGAGCACTGGAAAAAACGGGATTGACCAATGTTGAATTTTTGGTCGGCAATATCACCGACTTGAATTTCAAGGACTTCGATCATTTTTACTTTTACAATTCCTTTTACGAGCATATTGTGGACGTCGAAAAAATTGACGACCAAATTTCTTATTCCAGCGATCTGTTTAATTATTACAGTCACTATCTTTATAAGCAATTGTGCAAAGCCCCTGAAGGTACCCGTTTAGTAACCTATCACAGCCTCGAAACGGAAATTCCACCTTCGTTCCAACTGGTAACCACAGAAATAAACGAGCAACTAAAATTTTGGGTTAAACTGTAAAACCATTTGGTATTATTATGGCTAAAAATCTGGATGACTACCGGTGTAAACTGATTAGTAAAATCATGCAGGCTCAGAGCACAGATCATGTCACCCGCTTTTTCAATGCGGCCATCAGGAGTCTGAAAGAGCACAAGGTGAACGGATACGTTACCAAGCGATTCCTCGACAAAATCGAACTGGAACTGGATTCGATTCAGCCCGACCAGCTCAGCCCCCAACAACTTCATAACCGCGAAAAAGCCTATCAACTGACCGCGGCCTGCAAAAATCAGGTTTGTCCCACTACCCCTGCATACGCATCGGCCTGATAACCTGAGTCAGATAACGGCTTTCCAAATTCATCCCGAGAATTCCTCCGAAGAGGCAAATGGCCGCTCCGAACAATAACTCATTGGTGAGCGGGATTGCAACATAAAACATGGCCGAAATACCCTGGGCCATCAATGTAAATTCAGTAAGCAGTATTCCAACAATAAACAACCTGCACCATGCGGAAAGATGACCATTTACGGCGCGCAGGATTCCCTTCTCCAGCATCCACCCGAACAAAAAGAGTGTAACAAATCCCAGCAACACCAGGTGCAGGTAACCAATCACCACCGGGCGATAGGCAAATGCATAGGAACTGAGTCCGGGTATCACACTCAGACTCTGCAACACTATCTTAATCAGGAATGCAATTATCGACAATCCCCATAATTGCCTTTGGGCCGGCGACCGGAGACTGTCAACAAGCTCGCGGTATCCTTTCCGAAACAGATTGATAACAACCAGCGGTTGCAGCAAAGCCGCGATGACGGCAAGAACAAACATCCACAGGGGCAAGCGCATCCAGAGAGCTGATAAAAAATAGGCTGGCAGGCAGATCCATGCGAGGGCCTGCAACGAGGATCCTAATCCCTCCTGCGCCGAGGGTTTTAATCGCGCCAGCAAAAGGGTCAAAATAGCGAACAAAAACCAACCATTGTACTGAAAATGCAGATAGAAATAAATGGAGCCGAAATACAATTCTGCCTTATTGATATGATTGGCCATCAGCCAGGCCAGGAAAAAAGTGCCGAGTGAGGACAGGATCAGATAGAATACCGACCATCGGCTCATGCGGCCAACCAGTTTTCCGGAGGCTGCCAGACTTTTTTCGCGCCAGAGTTCGTATCCGAACCACCAGCTCGCCAGCACAGATACCGTGGAGAAAAAGATGGACACCGGTCCGTAGCCCTGGAATGGAAAACTAAACAACATGCCATAGGCAGTGATACAATAAGCCGTAAGAATCCGGTTATAACGCCCGGCCCGCTCTGCCGGAAGAAGAGAAACCAGGGCACTCATCAGAAAAAGGCTGATCCATCCTGCAAAAGCAAAATGCGAATGCGCGTGCAGCAGATTCTTGTGATGCAGCCAGGGTAAGGGGAATAAAATCTTGGTACGCAAAAGCAATCCGGCTAAGGCCACCAGCACCAGATTGAAAAAAGCCCAACCCATCCATTTTCTTGCTACACTGTTCATGCTAATTGAATAAGACCGGTTAAGAAATCAGATCAGTAAAACACCTTACCACGTTCAATGGTAAGATATCCCCGCTCGTGCAGATTGCGAATGGTGCGGATAACGGTTTCCACTCGCAGTCCGGTCATATCGGCCAGTTGTTGCCGGGTGAGATGAAGCTTGCAGGGTTGGGCTTCAATCCCTTTTTGTCTTTTATAATAATTGAGCATGGTTGAAATTCTCTGCTCGGGGTTGTGATAGGCCAGTTCCCGGAGCGTAAGAAATTTGAAACGCAAACGCGATACAAGCAGGCGACTAAATTTGAAATGGATTTCATGACTGGATTTTAGTATCTGGAGAAAATGAGATTTGTGTAATCGAAGCAGTATGCAATCCTCGTCGGCAATTGCAGAGGCAGCATAGGGCTGATCATCGAATAGGGGCAACTCCCCGAAACATTCCCCTGCATCAATCATTACCTGAATAAATTCACGTCCATCTTCATTGATGTTTGCCCATCGTACTCTCCCCTCAACGAGCTGATAGTAAAAACTGGCACAGTTGCCCTCCAGGAATATCAACTCCCCTTTGGGAACCTTTCGGTAAGTGGCGCCATAACTGAGAAGAGTTTCCTCCGGAATCATGAACTCGTTCTGCATACAACAGTTTTTCGGTTAACAAAACTATCGGCCCTATGGCTACGAATAAATGACTGGAGTGCGGAAGTTCTATGAGTTTGTCAGGCAGGGAAATGAGCAAACTCAGAAAGGAATATGAGTTTACTCATTTTGGCCCCAATATCATGCCATTTATGATTTGAATCATAATAGCAGTTTTTACACTCGTCTAACATTGTGTTCTAAACA
>DATCJQ010000344.1:0-3280 GCA_036562745.1 Flavihumibacter sp. | reverse complement strand
GGATACGCCAAATCCTTTCGCCCGTTGTGAACCTGGCACATGATGTGCGCTGGGGACGTACGGAGGAAACCTATGGCGAGGATCCCTATCTAAGTGCAGCTATGGGCGTAAGCTTTATCGGCGCCTTCGAGCGGTTGGGCGTGGTGACCTCACCCAAGCATTTCGCGTTTAACGTGGGTGCGGGTGGCCGCGACAGTTATCCCATCGATTTCAGTAAGCAATACCTGTTGGAAACTGAACTGATTCCCTTTAAAGCCGTTTTTGAAAAAGCCGGCGCACGTTCGGTGATGACGGCTTACAATTCTATAAACGGACAGCCCTCCACAGCCAATAACTGGTTGCTGAATGATCTGCTGAAAAAGCAGTGGGGCTTTAGGGGATTCGTGATTTCCGACGCCGGTGCCGTAGGGGGATCACTGGTTCTGCACAACACCGCCAAAGACTATCCCGAATCCTCCCAGCAGGCAATCACGAACGGACTGGATGTGATTTTCCAGACCGACTACGCGCATTATCCTTTGTTTATTCCGCCTTTCCTCGATGGACGGATTCCTGCTTCGCGTATTGATGATGCGGTGCGTCGGATCCTTCGCATCAAGTTTGAACTCGGACTTTTTGAACAGCCTTATGTGGATGAGGCTGCCATTGCCACGCTGATCGATATTGCCGCGCATAAAAAACTGGCGGAAGAAGCTGCTGCCAAAAGCTTTGTACTGCTGAAGAATGAAAAAATATTGCCTTTCCGAAAACTGCCGGCCACCCTCGCCTTAATCGGTACGGATGCCGTGGAAGGTCGATTGGGAGGTTATAGCGGTCCGGGTAATGGTATTGTGAATATCAAGGATGCGATCGCCCAGAAATGGAAGGGCACAAAGCTGCTGTATGCGGAAGGATATGAGCGGATGGGACAGGATTTTGTAACTGTTCCGGAGTCGCAGTTATTCCATACCAGAAATGGCAAGACTGCTCCCGGCTTATGGGCGGAGTATTTTGATCAGGCTAACGTTACAGGACAACCGAAATTGACGCGCGTTGACAAACAGATTCAGTTTAAATGGACGCTTTATGCGCCGGACGAGGCATTGCGGAAGGATTTCTATGCAGTTCGCTGGACAGGAGAGCTGCTTGCACCGGTAACCGGATCGGTTAAGCTGGGACTGGAAGGAAACGATGGTTTTCGGTTATACATAAACGGTAAGCTGGTGGTGGATCAATGGAGTAAACAGAGTTTCTCGCTGCGTACTGCAAGTGTTCAGATGGAAAAGGGTAAGCGGTATCCGATCCGTATTGAGTTCCGCGAACCTGTTGGTAATGCGCATATCCGCCTGGTTTGGGATCATGGTCAGACCAATAACTGGCAGGCCAAAATCAATGAAGCCGTTGAAACTGCAAGGAAAGCCGATGTGGCAGTGATTGTTGCGGGTATCCATGAGGGTGAGTTTCAGGATCGCGCTTACCTGAGTTTACCGAATCATCAGGAAGACCTGATCAGGGCGGTTGCGGCAACCGGCAAGCCTACCGTAGTGCTGCTGGTGGGAGGTAGCGCCATCACCATGCAAAACTGGATGGACTCCGTGGGTGCAATTGCGCATATCTGGTATCCTGGGGAGCAAGGCGGACTGGCAGTAGCAGATCTGTTGAGCGGACAGATTAATCCCGCCGGGAGATTGCCCATCACCTTTCCGGTGCATGAATCGCAATTGCCTTTGTCTTACTATCATAAGCCCACCGGCCGCGGGGATGATTACCACAACCTCAGCGGACAGCCGTTGTTCCCCTTTGGTTATGGTTTAAGTTATACCGAATTCAAGTATAGCAATCTTCGGTTACTCAACCCGGTTATCAGCAAAAATGATACGGCTATTATTCAATGTGTGGTAACCAATGTGGGACCTGTTCCCGGCGATGAAGTGGTGCAGTTGTACGTGCGCGATGAACTGGCTTCGCTGTCGCGCCCGGTTATGGAACTCAAAGGTTTTGAACGGATCAGTTTGCTTAAAGGCGAGAGTCGTACCATTAAGTTCAAACTGCCCGCGTCCGAGCTTGGTTTCCTCAATCAGGATCTTCAATATGTGGTGGAGCCCGGTGAATTCCGAATCATGATCGGCGCCTCTTCGAGAGATATACGATTGAAAGGAGATTTGACCGTTAAATAAAGCAACTGCGCTGCTAACTAAATGGCAGCGCAGTTTTTTTCTCATGGTTTTTCATGCAAAGTTTTAAGGTTTTTCAATGACCATAAGGATGGCACCCCGCGCCGGTACGTTCACCTTTAGTTTTCCGGAAAGCTGATGGGAGTGGGCTTTGATCTGCGCATAATGAAGGGGACCGCCGGCTTCCAGTGCAGGTGCCTCGCCGTTAACAATTACCTTCCTTGAGAATTCGCCATTATCGTTGCTTCCCTCAAGTTGATAATAATAACATCGTTTTCCGAAGTTGAAGTTTTTTGCCGTTACTTCTATGGTCACCGGCTTATCGGATATATTCATCACCGTAAGGTTGGCTTCACCCGAACTATAAGTCGATGCCCAGGCTTTGATATTTGCGTTGCCGCTCACATTGGCTGGTACCATACGATCGCCAATCAATTGCGAATAAAAGTACATGTAATAGAAAGAAGGGCGGGGCGTCCATTTCGGAATGCCCGGCTCATCACCAGCGCTAAAGAGTCCATGATCATTGCCGTTTTCCCAGCCGTTTAACAGATCCCAGCGCAAGGCCATACCGTACCCGTTTCTGAGCGTCTCATTCATCACGCCCAGAGCAAACAATCCACTGATATTCGAAACCTGTTGTTTGGAATCCCGGGCCCACATATTCCATTCCGTGAGGGCGATAGGCAGCAGGGGCGCACCATAGGTGGCAATTTCATTTTTGATGTAATGCATCATGGTGCCGGGAACTGTTAGGGCCGCATTCATCACCACGGATGCATCGCTGTTGGCATTATAAGGAGTGAAATAATTGTGCAGTATATAAAAATCAGCGGCCCCGTTCAGGTTTTTTAGTACACCTTCATTCCAGGTGCGCATGGTTTCGGGGCGCCAGGTTTCAGCTGGCATATCATACAAGCTGGCGCCAATGTAAATGGTGTGCCCGATCTCGGCTGCCGCCTTTCGCATGGAATCGGCAAACACCTTTACATGTTTCGCATATAGTTCACCGTTAACAAATTCGGGTTGGCCATCTTTATTCAAAGCCGGATCAATGCGATAGCCCCATTCCCAATCACCATAGGTTTCATTGCCGATTTCCCAATACCGGGTGCGTCCCTTATCAT
>DATCJQ010000343.1:0-5352 GCA_036562745.1 Flavihumibacter sp. | reverse complement strand
GTTACGGTCAGACCATGTGGCTGATCAAGACTTGCTGTTTTAAAGTACTGGCTGCGGCGTAGCGGGCCGTTGGCTTTGTATTCATCGAGCCGGTAGCTGGTGTCGCCGATTTTTGTGACGGCGATCATGAGATCGGCATCTTCTTCTTTCAGTTTCGCACCCGATAAGTCCGTGAATTTAACGGAGGGCTTTTTTCCGGTGTAGAGTTTTTGGGCACAGAGTTTATTGGCTGCAAACATAACAGTCATAACTAACAATAGGATGCGCATGGTAATTTTTCTAAATATTATCCACAAGGTTTAATAGTCGGCTAAAATATCATTTTTTCTGGGGGATGGAAGCTTTTTTTGACTCTTAGGGAGGATGCCTGCCATATAAACTGATTTTTCGGATTTCCGGATTTCAGTCGTTACAAAACCTCGGCTTTTGTAACATACCAAAGGGTAGGCCAGTTCCAAAACTTAATCGCTCCCGACTATGAGGCGAAAAAAACTGCTTGGATTAGTATGGGTACTCTTACTGGGTTTAGGCTCCGGTACGATACCAAAACAGCCCCTGAAAGCTGATCCGGATAATGGTGGACTAGCCCTGCCCGACGGATTTGAAGCTCTGGTGGTGGTGGACAGTCTGGCCGGCAGAGCCCGGCATATCGCTGTAAATTCCAACGGAGATATCTATGTTAAACTCCGCTTTCCCGACAGCATCGGCGGCAATGTCGCGATTCGTGATACCGACGGCGACGGACGGGCCGATGAGATTGTGAAATTTGCCGATTACCAGGATCGGGGCAGTTACGGTACGGCCATGCGTATTTACAATGGCTATATCTATTTCAGTTCTGAAACCTTTGTATACAGGCAGAAACTGCATCCCACCAAACTGGTGCCGGACGGTCCCATTGAAACCATAGTGATCGACGACCATGCCCACGGCCGCCATGAGCATATAGCCAAACCTGTGACCTTCGATAAGAAGGGCAATATGTATGTGGCCTACGGTGCTCCGAATAATAACTGCCAGGAAAGAAACCGGGTGCCCGGATCTCCGGGGATCAATCCCTGTCCCTGGCTGGAAGACCATGGCGGCATCTGGAAATTCGATGCCAACAAGCACAATCAGACGCAGAAGGACGGCACGCTTTACGCAACCGGATTGCGAAGTGTGGTGGGTATGGACTGGAATATGGCCGATGATGCTTTGTATGTGGTACATCATGGTCGCGATGATCTGCATAGATTATACCCCGATATTTTCACTCCCTGGCAAAGCGCCATGCTTCCCTCTGAAGAGTTTCTCAAAGTGAAGGAGGGCGATGATGCCGGTTGGCCTTATTACTATTATGATCAGATGGTTAACAAGCGCATCCTTGCACCCGAATATGGAGGCGACGGAAAGATTGCCGACACATCGGGTAAATACATTGATCCGCTGATCGGTTTTCCCGGGCACTGGGCGCCCAATGATATCATGTTTTATACAGGAGACCAGTTCCCCGAGCGCTATAAGAACGGAGCATTTATTGCATTTCACGGTTCCACCAACCGCGCACCTTATCCGCAGGCGGGATATATCATCGTGTTTGTGCCCTTTAAAAACAACAAACCCACCGGTGAGTGGGAGGTATTTGCCGACGGTTTTGCCGAAGTGGATCCCATCGTGAATGTGAACAATGCGCGCTATCGTCCGATGGGACTGAGCCAGGGGCCCGATGGCTCACTGTACATCAGCGATACCGAATATGGTAAGATCTGGCGCGTGTTCTACACCGGTAAGCGAAAATTCGGCAAAAAGCAGCTGGCCGCGATGGAAGAGCGGAAGAAACTGGCGCATATCCGCACTCCGCATATTGAAAAAGACAATCTGGAGGCCGGGCTCGTATCTCAAAGCGAAATAATCTATAACCGGTTCTGCAGTGGTTGTCACCAGAAAAACGGTCAGGGTGATGGTAACCGATTCCCTCCACTGGGTGGAACCGATTGGGTAACGGGCGATAAAAACCGGCTGATCCGGCTGGTGCTGATGGGAATGGATGGTCCCATTGAAGTGAATGGCAAGCCCTATAATTCCAATATGCCTCAGCATCGCTTTTTGAAAGACGAAGACATAGCCCAGGTACTGACCTATATACGGCAGAATTTCGGCAATCAGGCTTCCGAAATTACGCCGGCAGAAGTAAGTGAAGTGCGGAAAGAGATCAGCAACCAAACGGGATCCAAATAATGCATAAAACCAGCCGCATGGGAGTTGAACATATTCTGGATGATGAACTCTTGGAACAGCTTCGGAATGATAAGGAAGAAGCACTAACGGTATTGTATAACCGATATTGGGATCAATTGTTCCGGAAAGCATTTGCCCTTTTGAAGGATCAGCAGGCCTGTGAGGATATAATTCAGGAAATCTTCCTGCGAATATGGAATAACCGGAAGAACCTGAAGGTGAAGGTGTCTCTGGGCGCTTATCTGGCGGCCTCGGTACGCTATGAAGTGATCCGCAAAATCAAGGCGGGCAAGATTCATTCCCATGCTTTTGCGGCCATCGAAAAACACTATGAAGAAGCGGCCTGTCAGCCTGCCCTGGAACAAAAGGAATTGCTGGATCATATCAACCTGATTGTGAATCAGCTTTCGGCCAAATGTAAACAGGTGTATAAACTGAGTCGCGAAGAACAGTTAAGTCATAAGGAAATAGCCGTATTACTTCAAATTTCTCCCAAAACCGTAGAAAACCATCTGACCAAAGCCCTGCGTGAACTGCGTTTCTCATTAGGATTTACCTGATATGGATTCAAGCCATCTCATATCGATACTTGACCGCTTCATGAAGGGGGAACTGAGCAATGCAGAGGAGATGGCATTGCTGGAAAGTCTTGAACGCTGCGAGCGGGAGGCAGATGAATCTGCCCTGCCTGCCAACCTCGCGCAGAGAAAGGATATCCTTTTACACCGTCTGCATCAGTCGGTACATCAATCTTCACGAAGTGCCGCC
Organism: Flavihumibacter sp.; assembly: GCA_036562745.1. GTDB lineage: Bacteria > Bacteroidota > Bacteroidia > Chitinophagales > Chitinophagaceae > Flavihumibacter. Next base: position 2,364 of record DATCJQ010000343.1, on the reverse strand, counting down.
CGGCGGCCGGCCTGGATGGAAAACAGGGTGCGCACCGTTGCCAACATTTGTTTTCTGCTACTATTTGGTGCCTCGCTTTATTTCTACTGGCGACCTGCGCCGCTAATCCATCAGTGCACTAAGGCGAATTTGGGTTCCCAGGCAGATAGTTCCCATTTTCCCATGCTCGCGGCATTGGTTATTCACGCGGAAATGGAGGAAGGAAAGGATGCAGATGCCGATGCTGCCGATGCCATCGCCCTGGCCAGTTGTGTAAATGCTACGGAGGAAGGATATCTCAAATTTGAATCGATGAATATTGATGCCCGCGATCTGATCAATAAGGCATTGGATGCGGGACAGCGACAATATCTTGTATTTGAAGATGCAGATATGCGGCGATTGCTGGCCGAGCTGAAAAGGGCTTATGGAGTGGAATTTCAGTTTTCGGGACAGCTTCCTGAAAAGCAGGTGACGGGTTTCATTTCACGGGGACTCAATCTGAAAATGGTGGTGAAGCTGCTGGCGTCTTCCGGCGATTTTACAGCAAGCATTCATGGAAAAAAAGTGGTACTAAGCGCCCGGACCACGGGTGTTAAAACGATATAATATGAAACGAAGAGAACTCCTGAAATATATGGGCGTAGCTCCGCTGGGTGCGGGACTTAGCGCTACAGCTTTGTCTGCACTTGCTGCGCCGGTAAGGCCAGACCAGGGAAATACGTATGAAGGCGCAGTAAATACTTTATCGGAGCTTGCCGGCAATGCCGCTCCGAAAAAGGATTACATAAAGGAGCTGGGCATGCGCAGCTTCATCAATGCGGCAGGAACCTATACGGCCATGACGGCCTCGATTATGCATCCGGACGTGATGGAAGCCATTAATGCCGTTTCTAAAGCCTATATCATGCTGGATGAAGTGCAGGATAAGGTGGGTGCCCGTCTTGCGGAAATCTGCCATGCCGAATCCGCAACGGTTACCGCAGGATGCTGGTCGGCCATGGTGCTGGGAACAGCCGGTGTTCTTACGGGAATGGATCCTAAAAAAGTGGCGCAGTTACCCGATCTGACCGGTATGAAAAATACCGTGCTGGTGCAGAAGTCGCATAATAGCGGTTATGTACATGCGCTGAAAAATACCGGTGTGCGCATTCAGGAAATTGAAACCATCGAAGAGCTGGATGCCGCCGTCAATGCCGATACCGCCATGCTTTGGTTTCTGAATGCACATGCCAATCTGGGTAAGATTTCTTACGAAGAGTGGGTGGCTGCGGGAAAGCGACATGGTATTCCCACTATGATAGATATCGCGGCCGATGTGCCCCCGGTGGAAAATCTCTGGCGCTTCAACGATATGGGCTTTGATCTGGTTTGTATTTCGGGCGGAAAAGCGCTGCGTGGTCCGCAAAGCACGGGTATCCTCATGGGGCGCAAGGATCTGATTGCAGCGGCCCGTCTGAGTGCCCCGCCACGGGGAGGTACCATCGGACGGGGTATGAAAGTGAATAAGGAGGAAATCGTTGGTCTGCTTGCAGCCGTTGAACGATATGTGGCCACGGATCATGAAAAAGAATGGAAGATGTGGGAAGATCAGGTAGCCTATATCGCAGCGACGGCGAAAAAGAGAGCAGGTGTTGAAACCGAAGTGGTGGTACCGCCTCTTGCCAATCATACACCGACCCTGAATATCCGGTGGGATCAGCGACAGGTGCCCGTGACACCCCAGCAGGTGCAGCTTGCACTCAGAAACGGAAATCCATCCATTGAAGTGCTGAGTAACGATAAGGGAATCAGTCTGACTGTATTCATGCTGCGCGAGGGAGAATATAAGATGGTGGCGAAACGAATACAGGAAGAATTGCTCGCTGCGAAATAATCAACAGAATAATTAACATCCGTAAGCAGAACCAAAATTCTCAAAATGAAGATTTCCTTAAAGATACTTATCTGCCTGCTATTGCTGAGTCCGTTTGCACGGGCACAGAACTATTCGATTGTGATCAAGGGCGGAAGAGTAATCGATCCGAAAAACGGAATTGACAAGATAATGGATGTGGCGGTTCGCGACGGTAAAATCGCGGCCGTGCAAACCAATATCGATACAAGCGGCGCCAGGCAGGTGGTTCATGCGAAGGGAATGCTGGTGGTGCCGGGACTGATCGATATTCACGGTCATTATTACTTCGGTACGGAACCCGACCATTACCTGAGTAACGGACTGGTGGCGGTGGCACCCGACGGGTTCACGCTTCGGAATGGGGTGACCACCACGGTGGATTGCGGGGGTGCGGGCTGGAGGAATTTTACCACCTTCAAACGAAATATCATCGATCATGCAACCACCCGCGTGTTGGCGTTTCTGAATATCGTGGGTGAGGGTATGCG
>DATCJQ010000342.1:0-2071 GCA_036562745.1 Flavihumibacter sp. | reverse complement strand
CAAAAACAGCCTGCTCATGGTGTCCGCCAACTATTGGGATGATCGTTACCGCAATCGCGAAACCGGCTGGGATATCGGCTATGCCTCCCCGCCCCTGACCCATTATATCGATCAGCTTACCAACCGATCCATCCGCATCCTGATTCCGGGCTGCGGCAACGCCTACGAGGCCGAATACCTGCTGCGAAATGGTTTTACAAATGTTACGGTGATCGATATAGCCCATACCCTCACGGCCAAACTGGCCAGGGAACTGAAGCCCTGGAACGACCGCGAACTTCGCATACTCACGGGCGATTTTTTCACGCTGCAGGGCGAATTCGACCTGATTCTCGAGCAGACTTTCTTCTGCGCACTGGATCCCTCCCTGCGCGAAAATTATGCGGCTAAAATGGCGGAACTGCTGGCACCCGGGGGTAAGCTGGTCGGCGTTTTGTTCGATCATCCCTTTGAGGGAGGCCCGCCTTTCGGTGGATCAAAATCGGAGTACGGAACAATTTTCGCGAACCATTTCGCCACCCTGCGGCTCGATCCCTGTTACAACTCGATCGCCCCCCGCCGCGGCCGCGAGCTTTTCATCCGCCTCAGCCACCCCGTTAAATCACTCCCGACGGGAAGTGGTTAAACGGGTGCAAATGCCTGCCCGTCGGGTGGTGGTTGAACGGGGTGTTTGCACCCACAAAAAAGGTGGTTTCACCTGTGAAAAACCCTTCCCGACGGGTGGTGGTTAGACGGGTTCCTGCTGGCTCAGGCAGTGGAAGCTGCCGAGTCCCCATATGATTTCGGTGGAATCGATGCCAACCACTTCGCGGCCCGGAAATGCATCCTGGATAATGCGGAGGGCTTTGTCATCCTTGGCAGAACGGAAGGTCGGAACGATCACATATTTGTTCGCAATGTAAAAATTCGCATAGGATGCCGGCAGACGCTGATCTTCGTAGATCACCTCATCGGGCATGGGCAGTTCGATGATGTTGAGCTGCTTACCGTTGAGTAAACGCATCTCCTTTAATTGTTTCAGGTTATGTTGCAGCAGGGCGTAGTTCTCGTCGTTCTGATTCTCTTCAACCACGGTAAGTACGGTATCCTCATTCACGAAACGCACGGTATCGTCGATATGCCCGTCGGTGTCATCGCCCACAATACCTTCATCCACCCAGAGGATCTGCTCCACGCCGTAATAATTGCGCAGGTATCCTTCGATCTGCTCCTGGTTGAGGTGCGGATTGCGATTCGGATTCAACAGGCAGGCGGTGGATGTCATCAGCGTGCCTTTTCCGTTGAATTCAACGGAGCCTCCTTCCATCACGATACCGGGATAATAAACCGGCAGACCAAAATGTTCGGCGATCCGCGTGGGGATCACATCATCGAGGTCGTAGGGAGGATATTTGCCGCCCCAGGCATTGTAGCCCCAATCCACAATCACTTTGGGTTGGGCCGCAGCCGGGTTCACCAGGAAAGCGGGACCATGATCACGACACCAGGCATCGTTGGTGGGGAAGAAAAAGAAATCGACCTGGGAAAGATCCACTCCGGCTTTTTCCAGATGACCGAGTGCAAATGACTTCATGGCTTCGTCACTAACGTTGATGCATACGCGCTCACTTTTTGCCAGCCATTTGATGAACTCGGCATAATAGGGATAGATGGTATGAATCTTACCGGGCCAGCTCGCTTCCTTGTGCGGCCAGCTTAACCAGGTTGCTCTATGTTCTGAAAATTCTGCAGGAAAATAATAACCGAGAGAAGCCGGTGTATCAGGACTCATCAATATAACGTTTGGTAATGGGTTGATAGGAATCAATTCGTCTGTCGCGCAGGAAAGGCCAGTGCGTTCTGTAACGATCGGTTTTGGAGAGATCGAGCCCCAGTACGGTTACTTCCTCATCATCGTGTGAGCATTGGTGTAAGATGGTTCCGAAGGGATTGGCAATAAAGGATCCGCCCCAGAATTTCATGGCGCCATCCTGTTCGAAGCCCACACGGTTCACGCTTACCACGTGCACGCCATTGGCAACGGCATGGCTGCGCTGAATCGTTTGCCAGGCATTGTATTGCTCCACATTGG
>DATCJQ010000339.1:0-4320 GCA_036562745.1 Flavihumibacter sp. | reverse complement strand
CCTCGACACGTATCAGGGGCACGAACAGCGTTCCTGCGAAATCATGCGGGAAGACCTGGAGAAAACCGGTTTAAACAGCCAGGAACTGGACCAGATCTGCGGTATGATCATGGCCACTAAAATCCCCCAGTCGCCGGCCTCGCTGCTGGAAGAAATTCTGTGCGATGCCGACCTGGATTATCTGGGAAGACCCGACTTCCCTCCCATCAGCCAGCACCTGATGCATGAATTTCTGGAGTTCGGAATTATCAAGGATGAGGCAGAATGGGATCCGATCCAAATCGGTTTCTTTGAAAAACACCAATATTTTACCCGTAGCTCACGCAGCATTCGTCAACCCGGAAAACTAGCACATTTGGCTCTGCTTAAAAGCAGGCAGGCATCATTGAACCAAACTAAAAATATTGACGGGAAATGAGTTCCAACCGCTTTTGGTTGAACCTGCTAAACATTCAGCGTAATGAATGGCCGGTTGTAAAAAAATTATTCTGGTTACAATTTTTTCAGGGAGCTGGCATCTCATTTTTCTTCACAGCCGAATTTGCCCGGTTTCTCGAAAAATTCCCCATACATGAGTTACCCTGGGTAATGATCATTTCCGCCCTCCTGCTCTGGTTAACGGGATTCGTATACACCGTACTGGAACACCATATCCCCTTCAAAAAATTCAATGAGGGCATCATCCTCTTTATGGCGGGAACCATGCTGCTGGTGCGCATCGGCAGCACGATGATTACCGAAAACTGGCTTTATTATGTGAGTCTGGCCTGGTTCTATGTTTTATATCTGCTCAACAGTCTCGAGTTCTGGGGCATCGCTTCCAAGCTCTTCAATATCCGACAGAGCAAGCGCCTTTTCGGGGTGGTAAGCTCGGGCGATATCCCTGCCAAGTTTATCGGTTATACATTAGCTTTAGTATTCGTGCCCTATACCGGTACACTTAACCTGCTGTTCCTGGGCGTAATCAGCATGCTGATTTCCGTACCATTTTACCGAAGCATCGCCCGCAGCGAGCCCGTGCATTTTGAAGACAGTCACGAACCGCATGCCGTGCATCATTCCGAACATCCGATCCGGAATTTGTACAAGACTTTTACATCCAGCACCATCATCCGCCGTATTGCCATCATCTCCCTGCTGGCATCGGCCTGTATCATTCTGGTGAACTATGGCTTCTATGCCAAGATCAAGGAATCCTATCAGAACGATATCGAACTCGCCAAATTCATCGCCTTTTTCATGGCGGGATTACGTATCGCGGCGATGATTACCAAAACCATTTTCACCAGCCGCCTCACCACCAACCTCGGTGTTCAGCGCTCTCTCTTTATCACGCCGCTGGTGTTGCTCGGCCTCGTGGGAATTATCATCGGGCTGGGACTTGTGCAAAAAGATGAGCGATCCCTCTTTTATATTTTCGGAGCATCTTCCATTGCGGTGGATGTAATGCGCACCTCCATCAACTCGCCGGTGCTGCTTACCGTAATGCAGCCCCTACCGGTTCATGATCGGTTAAGAGCGCACACGCTTATCAAAGGAATCATGGATCCGTTCGCCACCCTGTTCAGCGGCATCCTGCTGATTGCCCTGTTTAATTTTTATGGCGAAATCAACCTGCTCACTATTTGTTATACACTGATCATACTGGCCATTGCCTGGATCATCGGCATCATTTATGTGAACCGCGAATACCTGAACATGCTGGTGGCTACGATTTCGAGCCGTTATTTCAGCCAGGAAGATTTCACCCTGAACGACCCCGTTACCCTGGCGAAAATCCGCGATAAAATAGCAAGCGGTACCGAGGCTGAAGTGATCAGTGTACTGTCGATGGTGGCCAGCAAACAGAACCCCATATCAATCGAATTGCTGACGCAGTTCCTCGGGCACCCTTCGGAAGCGGTAAGAACCGAAACCACGCGCCTCGTAAGTCGAAAACATATTTCCGAACTGCAGGGTGCGCTGGAAAAAATGCTGGAGAAGGAAGAGTCGCCGGAGGTGAAACTCGAAGCCCTGACGGCCGTTTGTAAATTGTCAGACTCGCTCAGTGCGATTGAAACCTACAGCAATTCTTCCGACCCCCTTCTTCGAAATGCGGCATTAAGCGGCATGCTGGCGAATAGGAATCGGAGTATCCGCTTTTCTGCTGAGGAAGAACTGGCGCATTTGTTAAGATCTGAGAATTCCCGGGACAAAGCCTCGGCCCTCGCCATTCTGGAGCAGGTGAGCGAAGAATATGATCATCCGCTGCTGAGCCTGGTTCTGGCAAGAGAAAAGGATCCCACGCTCCTGCGCAGCGCCCTCGCGGTAATCGGCCAGGGAGCCTCTCCGGAAACACTCAGGGCCTGCATGCAGCTCTACAATGATTTTGAGAAACAGGTACTGGCTGCGCTGCTGCGGGCGGGGGAAGCATCAGTGCCTGTTATTGAGGAGCATCTGCACAGAGGAAAGCTGACCGAAACCCAGCAATCGCAACTGATTCTGTTGCTCGGCAAGATCAGCGGCGACGAAGCACGTTCGGTGTTAGGGAGACTGCTCGAAAGCAATCATTTCCATCTGCCGGCAACCATTAAGGCGCTCTATCGGAGTAAATTCAGAGCCGGCTCCGAAAACCGGCACCTTCTGGAAGATATTGCCCGCGCCTATATCCGGTATGCGGTGGAATTGCTGTTTATGCAGCAGCGGCTACAGGAATCCAATGAACCCTCGGGACTGCTGCGGAATGCCATTGAACTGGAACTGGTGGAAATCAGGGAGCTCCTGCTCTGCCTTTTCGGTTGTGTGTATGATCGCGACAGCATCAAAAAATCGCGGAATGCCCTGGCGGCCAATAAAAAAGAAACCATTTCCAACGCCATGGAAATCATTGAGGTAACCGTGCGGAAGGACCTGAGTAAATATTTCACCGCCCTCTATGAAGACAGTGGCATTGAAGAACGCTGCAATGCCCTTCGGTCGATCTACCAGGAGAATGAGTTCAGGGAAATTGGCACCATCATGGAGCGGATACTTTCAGAGCAGCCGATCCGGTACCAGGATTGGACCAAAGCCTGTTCCTTGTATATTTCACGTAAATACCAGATATCTATAGATAAAGAATATGGCCTCAGGTTTCTTGAAGCCCCCAATCCGTTACTAAGGGAAACTGCCCAATTTGCTATCGCTTAAACCAAGAGTATGAGTCGTAATACGAAAGATCGTTTGTTGCTGATAGAGAAGGTATTGATTTTGAAATCGCTTCCTATTTTTAAAGACACACCCGAAAATATCCTCGCCGACCTGGCGCCCATTATGCAGGAAGAAGAATTTGAACAGGGCACCCTGGTTTTCAGGGAAGGCGATATTGGCGATTGTATGTACATCATCCACCGCGGGGCGGTGCGCATTCATAAAAAAGATACCGTGCTGGCCGTTCTGGGGGAAAAAGAGGTCTTCGGCGAGCTCTCCCTGCTGGATGCCGAAACCCGCTCCGCCAGCGCCACCTGCTCGGCCGATTGCACCCTGTTCCGGATCGACCAGGAGCCTTTTTACGAGCTGATCGATTCCCGTCCGGAAATTGCCCGGGGCTTCATCAAAATCCTTTGCAAAAGGCTGAGGGCCCAGAACGAAAAAAGCGTTCAGCAAATGCGCTGATCTGGCTGGAAAGGACTCCAAACCCAACCCGATCAGGGCGTTCGGGTATTTTTCCCCTTGCAGGGTCCGCATAATATTATTATCTTTCCTGATAACTCCCACCTTTTATTTGAAAACTAACAGCTAAATCCGAAGGTCCTATTCTGTTTGCATCGTACCGTACGGAACGAATTCTAAGTTACAAACCCCAAGGTACAGTCGATATTTCGATTGTAACCGCTCTAACAACTGTATGACCATGCAAAAAAAGGATAGCACCTTGAAACTCTTCAATGGAATGCTGATAGCATTCCTGTGCAGCATTAGTCCCGTTGTATTCGGACAGAGCAGCCTTAAAGACTACATCTTATTCAGTGGGAAATCGGGCTGCTCCAATTGTGGCATCGATTTCGGAGGAGGCCTCAAAATCACATCGGGCAATACCGGCAGCTACAATTTTATCCGCTCCTTCGGTAGTACAGATATCAATGGCGATCTGCACAGTCAGGGCTTTGTTCATTTCGTTGACTACGCGGTTCTAAACGGTAATATTCGTTCAGCTAACGTTACCAAATACACGACGGCCGTATATATCGGAAAGCATTCGAAGATCACCGGGAACATCGATGGTGATGGCAATATCCAGATCGGAGGTCCTGTTATTAAAGGTGATATCACCCTGCCGAAAAAATATACCTATACAGGTCC
>DATCJQ010000332.1:0-4742 GCA_036562745.1 Flavihumibacter sp. | reverse complement strand
GCGAACCGCCTCCTTCAAAAAGCAGATTAAAGGAGATAAAAGGATTGCGTATCAATCCAGGCTGGGCTCGCTTTTAAACCGCACCGATACTTCCACTTCCTTCGAACGCTTCAGCCATCTCTGTTATCTGCTGGAACTTATTAAAGATAATCACCAGGCACTCCATCTCGCCCATCACGATCAGATATACCCCCGAACTAACTGGAATCTCGATTCCCTGCAATCGGTACTCGCTAATAAATCGCCCGATGAAACCGAAGGCATTTACCACTATGGCAGTTTCTATACAGTGGGACTCGCAAAAACTGCTCCCGGTGAGTATAAAGGCGTCGTGCTGCAGAGTTTCAATTCGAAATTCAATTCCGGTGATTTTGTCATCTTCCTGAAAGAAAAAGACACCGATACCTTCACGGGCATTTATTGCCACCCGCAATTCAAAGTTTTCAGTTATTATCCGCTGGAAAAATTCAGACGACAAAAACTGTTGTACTCGTTTTTTTATGGTACCGGATTTAACGGGGTTTACACCAAATCGCAATCGTCCCAAAACGAATCCAATGGTTCAGCCGGCGCATCCCCGGTTCAGCATCCTGCCGATCACGCCGGCCTCCCCGATACGCTGGATAAATACTATTGCTGACAAATCAAAGGTTATTGTCCTGATCAATACCGGCACACTAAGTCAGGGAGAAATCACAACACTTACGCTGGCCAGAAACAAATCCATTCTGCTGGCAGGAGAAATTACCAAAGGAATGATTGCCTATGGCAGCAATTATGGAAAAACGATCAGGCTGGCGGGCGATGAAATGGCTTTCTATCCAACGGATATGGTTAATCGAAAAATGCTACCTTATGAGGATAAAGGAATCCAGCCCAACATACAGTTAAGAACTGATGAGGACTGGATTACACAAATTTTAAGGTATTGGAAACTGTTGCCAGGATAATCAACCCAACAACAGAATAAACACCCTACCGACAGACTTTGATAAACCGGTTTTACAGCACGACGTTAATCATCCGGTTCTTCACGTACACCACTTTTTTCGGCGCTTTACCGTCGAGCCATTTCTGAACCGTTTCATTGGCCAGCACGATGGCTTCCACTTCTTCCTGCGTAGCGTTCAGATCGATGGTGATTTCTGTACGCGTTTTACCGTTGATCGCCACCGGATATGCTTTGGAAGATTCCTTCACATATTTCTCTTCAAAAACCGGATAGCTGGCGTCCAGCACCGAACCGGTTTCACCCGCCATCTGCCAGAGCTCTTCAGTAATATGCGGCGCATAGGGAGCCAGTATCACCAGCAACGGCAACAGGATGGCACGCTTGCGACATTTCAGATCGTTCAGTTCGTTCACACAGATCATAAAACCACTCACCGCTGTATTGAAGGAGAAGCGTTCGGTATCTTCTTCGATTTTGCGAATGGTCTTGTGCAGTACTTTCAACTCTTCGGGTGTGGGCTCCTCGGAACTCAGCTGCAGCCCTTTTGTTTCATCAACATACAAACGCCAGAATTTTTTCAGGAAGCGATGCACTCCTTCAATACCCTTGGTATCCCAGGGTTTGCTGATCTCAACCGGACCGAGGAACATTTCGTACATACGGAAGGTATCCGCGCCGAATTTCTCAACGATATGATCGGGGTTTACGGTGTTGAACTTGGACTTGGACATTTTCTCCACCTCCGATCCGCAGATATAGGCACCATCTTCCAGCAGGAATTCCGCATTCTCGTATTCGGGCTTCCAGGTACGGAAAGCATTCACATCGAGATTATATCCATCCACAATGTTTACATCCACGTGCAGCTTGTCCACTGTCTTGCCCTGATAGGTTCCTTCCGCGTCGAGCAAACCTTTGGAAACAAATGTATTGGTTCCGTTAATGCGATACACAAAACGGCTGCTGCCCTGGATCATGCCCTGATTCACCAGTTTCTTGAAGGGCTCGTCGAAGCCGATATGTCCGAGATCATACAGCACTTTGGTCCACATGCGACTATAGAGCAGGTGCCCCACAGCATGCTCGGTACCACCGATATACAGATCCACCTGTCCCCAGTAATCGCTGGCCTCGCGGCTGCAGAATGCCTGGTCGTTCTGAGGGTCCATATAGCGCAGGAAATACCAGGAGGAACCTGCGTATCCGGGCATGGTATTGGTCTCCAGCTCACGGGCCACCCAATCGGGGATATTGGCCAGCGGGCCCTCACCTTCCGGACCGGGCTTGTACGATTCCACATGGGGCAGTTCCAGCGGCAATTCTGTTTCGGGCAGCGGCACGGCCACTCCGTTTTTCCACTGAATCGGGAAGGGCTCACCCCAGTAACGCTGACGGCTAAACGCAGCATCCCGCATGCGGTAATTCACCTTACGGTTGCCGATGCCCATCTGCTCCAGTTTCTCCAGCACGATATTGGTTGCCTCACGCATGGGGATCCCATTCAGGAATCCGCTGTTTTGCAGGATGGCATCCTTGGTGGGATTGGCTTCCACCCCATCGTACTGATCACCGAGGATATTGGTAATGGGAATATTAAAATGCTGCGCAAATCGATGATCACGTTCATCACCACAGGGTACCGCCATGATGGCACCGGTACCATATCCAGCCAGCACGTATTCGGAAATCCAGATCGGAATTTCCTTTCCGTCGAATGGATTGATAGCATAAGAACCCGTGAACACGCCGGTGATTTTTTTCTCTGCCATGCGCTCGCGTTCACTGCGGCTCTTCACATACGCGAGATATTCATCCACCGCCGCAGCCTGCGCCGCAGATTTCAAATCTTCCACGATTTCCAGCTCCGGTGCAACCACCATGAAGTCCACGCCGAAAATAGTATCCGGTCGGGTGGTATATACCCGCAGTTTACTTACGGCGTTACGCTCGCTCCTGACGGCGAAATCGATCTCGGCACCATAGCTCTTGCCGATCCAGTTGGTTTGCATTTCCTTCATCGCCTCGCTGAACTCGATTCTTTCAAGTCCCTCAAGCAAACGATCGGCATACTCAGTGATACGCAGATACCACTGGCGCAGTTTTTTCTTCACCACCGGGAAGCCACCGCGCTCGCTCACACCGTTCACCACTTCATCGTTGGCCAGTACGGTGCCCAGGGCCTCGCACCAGTTCACTTCACCGTATCCGCAATATGCGAGGCGATAGTTCATCAGAATTTCCTGCTGACGGGCTTCGGTAAAACCGTTCCATTCAGCCGCATCAAAGCGGATGGAGGCATCACCCGGACAGGGATGATGGCTGTTTCCTTCGGTTTTGAAGATTTCCACCAGTCCGGCAATGGGTTTGGCCTTTTGCTCCCGGCGGTCGTAATAGGATTCAAACAATTGCAGGAAGATCCACTGCGTCCACTTGTAATAGGATGGATCGCTGGTCCGGATCTCGCGGCTCCAGTCGAAACAGAAGCCGATATTATCGAGCTGACGTCGGAAATTATTGATATTGGCATCGGTACTCACGGCCGGATGCACCCCGTGTTCAATAGCATATTGTTCTGCAGGCAGACCAAAAGCATCGTATCCCATCGGGTGCAGCACATTATAGCCTTTCAGCCTTTTGAAGCGGCTGTAGATATCACTCGCAATGTATCCAAGCGGATGCCCCACGTGTAATCCCGCTCCACTGGGATAGGGAAACATGTCCAATACATAGCATTTGGGCTTGTCTGAGGTATTGGAAACCCGGTAGGTCTCTTTCTTCTTCCATTCAGCCTGCCACTTTTTTTCGATCTGCCTGAAACTATACTCCATGCTTGCTATTTAAATCAACTCTGTGAATATTTGTGAAATTGGCCTTAAAACTTGCCGGTACGTAGCCGACAAAAATACAAACTGAACGGGTAAAACCGCTATTTTTGTCCGCGTCGACAAGTACTGATCCATCGAAAACTGAAATCATGACGCAAATCGGAAAATCCTCCGCGAAACGGTCCCAGCCTTCGTATTTTATGTCTATCCTGGGCGTTTCGCTGGTGCTTTTTATTCTGGGCTTATTGGGTTGGATCGTAATCAATGCCAATAAACTGGGCCAGTATTTCAAGGAAAACGTGGAAGTAAGAGTTTATCTCAAGGAGAATATCTCTCCCAAAGACAGCGTGGAGCTGGTTCAATACATTGCCGATAAACCCTATGTGCGGGAATACACTTACGTAACCAAGGAGGATGCCAGGAAGAAATTCATGGCCGATGGCAATGACGACTGGAAAAACATCCTCGACGCCAATCCCCTTCCCGCCAGTGTCGATTTCACCCTTCGGAATGAATACGTCCATTCGGATTCCCTGGCCGCCATTCAAGTGGATCTGGAACAGAATATAGCGGTAAACGACGTACAGTATCCCCGCGCGCTGGTCGATAACCTGAACGAAAACGTGAAGAAAATAAGCCTGGTGCTGCTGATCATAGCGATCATCCTTTGTGTGGTGGTGATTGTGCTGATCGACAATACCATCCGGCTGGCCATGTACAGTAACCGTTTTCTTATCAAGACCATGCAGATGGTGGGAGCTACCCGCGGTTTTATTGCCAAACCCATGGATGTACGCGCTATCATTAACGGGGCCATCAGCGGGGTCATCGCCCTGGCAGGCATATTCGCCATGATCTTTTTTGCCGAGCAGCAACTGCCCGAATTGAGGGCCATGCGTGATACCAACTGGCTGCTCATGCTGGGCGGCGGCATCATATTACTTGGAATACTCATATCTTTATTG
>DATCJQ010000327.1:0-13543 GCA_036562745.1 Flavihumibacter sp. | reverse complement strand
GAACCGATCAGCCGGGCCAACGCTCAGAAACGGAAGGGCAAAAAAATACCCGGACCAACGTTAACGATGATCCGGGCAAAACGAATGGAAATTATACAATCAATTAAAGCCGTCCTTGCTTGATTTCATCCACCACTGAGGGATCCAGCAGGGTACTGGTATCACCCAGATTTTCCAGTTCACCTTCCGCTATCTTGCGAAGAATACGGCGCATGATTTTTCCGCTTCTGGTCTTCGGCAGTCCCGATACAAACTGAATTTTATCGGGCTTGGCAATGGGTCCGATAATTCGGCTAACCGTTTGCGTTATGTCCTTGCGTCTCAGCTCCTCATCACCATGTGATCCCTGGAAAATTACGTAACAGTAGATGCCCTGTCCCTTGATATCGTGCGGGAATCCAACCACGGCGCTTTCCACCACACCTGCGTGCATGTTGATGGCGTTCTCCACTTCCGCGGTTCCGATACGGTGACCGCTCACGTTCAACACATCATCCACCCGACCGGTAATGCGGTAGTTGCCATCGGCATCGCGATAACATCCGTCGCCCGTGAAATACATATTTTCATAAGTGGCGAAATAGTTGGTGCGGCAGCGTTCATGATCGCCGTAGGTAGTGCGGATAATGGAAGGCCAGGGGAATTTGATACAGAGGTTTCCACTCACATCATTGCCCTGGATTTCGTTGCCATTCTCATCCACCAGCACGGGCTGAACGCCGGGCATGGGCAGGGTGGCATAGCTCGGTTTAGCCGGAGTAACACCTGCCATATTGGAGATCAGGACACCACCGGTTTCGGTTTGCCACCAGGTATCCACAATCGGACAACGTTTCTTACCGATATGTTCGTCGTACCAGTGCCATGCTTCTTCGTTGATCGGCTCGCCCACGGTACCGAGCACTTTCAGTGAATTGAGCTGCTTACCCTGAAGGGGTCCGAGTCCAAAGCCCATGAGCGAACGAATGGCCGTAGGCGCGGTGTACAGTACGTTCACCTTGTATTTATCCACGATTTCCCAGAAACGTCCGGCATCGGGCCAGGTGGGAATTCCTTCGAACATCAGGCTGGTTGCGCCCGCGCTCAGCGGTCCGTATACGATATAGCTGTGACCGGTAATCCATCCAATATCGGCCGTACAGAAATGAATATCGCCGGGCTGGTATTGGAACGTATTAACAAATGTGTAGTTGGTATAAACCATATATCCTGCGCAGGTATGCACCACGCCCTTGGGCTTGCCGGTTGAACCGGAGGTATACAGTATGAACAGCGGGTCTTCGGAATCCATTTCCTCAGCCGGACAATCCGGATTACCCATAGTTTCCACTTTCTTGATTTCATCCTCCCACCACACGTCGCGGCCTTTGATCATGGAAACCGGAGTACGGGTGCGGGTTAACACGATTACACGTTTCACAAAGCGGCATTGAATCAACGCATCATCAATCACCGATTTAAGCGGAATCTCTTTGTTACCGCGGAATGCACCGTCGCAGGTAATTACAAATTCGGCTTTGGCATCCATGATCCGGTCGGCAATGCTTTGAG
Source organism: Flavihumibacter sp. (assembly GCA_036562745.1). GTDB lineage: Bacteria > Bacteroidota > Bacteroidia > Chitinophagales > Chitinophagaceae > Flavihumibacter. The sequence continues at coordinate 11,992 of DATCJQ010000327.1, read as the reverse complement.
CACTGAATCCACCGAAGATAACAGAGTGAATGGCTCCGATTCTTGCACAGGCGAGAACCGCGATGGCCAGTTCGGGCACCATGCCCATATAGATACAAACGCGATCTCCACGCTGAATACCGTTATTCTTCAGCACATTGGCGAACTGAATCACTTTCGCATGCAGCTCACGGTAAGTCAATATACGATGATGTTCTTCCGGATCATTGGGCTCCCAGATAATGGCGGGCCGGTTTCCGAATGAACCCAAATGGCGATCCAGGCAGTTCTCCGTAATATTCAGCTTGCCTCCTATAAACCATTCCACTTTGGGATCCTTGAAATTCCAGTCCAGCACCTTATCCCATCGCTTCCGCCAGTAAAAATGACTGGCGATATCGCCCCAGAACCCTTCCGGATCCATTACACTTTTATTGTAGACCGACTTGTACTCTTCCAGTGATTTGATTTGATAGGGATATGACATATGGCATCGTTTTGTTTGCGACATTAAAAGTAGACAACTTGTCGCGGCCAAAATAAAACTTCTTTGGTAATTTGGTATATTTAACTATGAATGATCAGTCCTGTCCCCGCTGTGCCGGTCAAGATATCATCAAAAGCGGCATCGTAAAAGGGCGCCAGCGCTATCAGTGCAAGAGCTGCCGCTACGCGTTTACCGTGCGGAAACAGGGAAAAAACACCGACCCTTATTATGTAATAAAAGCGCTGCAACTTTATCTGGAGGGGATTTCTTCCCGTGAAATCGAACGGATCCTGGGTATCAGCCATGTAAGCGTACTGAATTGGGTAAAAAAATACCGACTTAGCAAACCCCGGGGCACTCATTACAGTCCGAGTTACAAAGTGGTTTCACATGAGGAATTGTTGCAATTCATGAAAGAGCGTCGCAACCTGCTTCACAGCGGATTGCTGATTACCGAACTGGGCGATAAATATATGGTGATCAAATGGGACCGGTTCCGTTAGCCTAACAACTATACCAATTACCAAATACAACCCAGGCAGTTTGTGGACTGCTGCAGAATGCGTAATATTCTAGAACGTTTTCGAAAAATTTCGAAAGTCAATCAACAAAACCAAACCAACCTACAAGATTGCCTGCTATGTCCAACCAAACCAACTCGGGTATCTGGAAAGTAATTGGTGCGTCCTCCGTGGGCACCCTCATCGAATGGTATGATTTCTACATCTTCGGAAGTCTGGCTACCGTAATCGCCACCCAATTTTTTCCAAACACCAACCCCACTGCCGCCCTGCTTAGCACACTGGCCACTTTTGCAGCCGGATTTATCGTAAGACCCTTTGGCGCCCTGGTCTTCGGTCGCCTCGGCGATTTAATCGGCCGCAAATACACTTTTCTCCTGACCCTGGTATTGATGGGTGGATCCACCTTCGCCATCGGCCTAGTGCCCAGCTATGAAACCATTGGATTTGCCGCCCCGCTGATTGTATTGACCCTGCGATTGCTGCAGGGACTCGCACTCGGGGGTGAATATGGCGGTGCTGCCACCTATGTAGCCGAACACGCACCAGCCAATAAACGGGGCTATTTCACTTCATGGATACAGACCACCGCTACACTCGGACTCTTTGTATCACTCGGGGTCATCCTGCTGACGCGCCATAACCTCGACCCCAACCTCGATGAATCCATCCGCAAATTCAACGACTGGGGATGGCGTATTCCCTTCCTGGTTTCCATTTTACTGGTAATAGTGTCGATTTATATCCGACTCAAAATGAACGAGTCGCCCCTCTTCGCCAAACTCAAATCCGAAGGAAAAGTTTCGGTGAATCCGCTTAGGGAAAGCTTCGGTCACCGTACCAATCTTAAAATGGTGCTGCTCGCTCTGTTCGGCGCCACCATGGGACAGGGCGTAGTATGGTATACCGGTCAGTTTTATGCCCAATCCTTTATCGAAAACGTATGCCGCATCAACTTCGACCAAAGCCGCACGATGATTATCTGGGCCATTGTTTTTGCCACGCCGTTTTTCGTGGTATTCGGCGCCTGGAGCGATCGTGTGGGCCGCAAATGGATCATGATGGCCGGTATGCTGCTTGCTGTTTTTTCTTACCGACCGATCTACAAACAGTTTATCAAACTGACGGATGTACCCGCCCTCGCCGCCAATGATACGGTGGTGTCGGAAGCACCCAGCTCTAAGACTATACTGCTGCCCAACAAAATTGACTCGGCACTGGTAACCAGCTCCCTCCATACCCTGGGCAGCGGACTGCAATACACTGCCGTTCAAACCGATACCATCCGGAACGGAATGGTCATGCCGTCTGCACCCGATAAAACCGTTTACACCAACAAAGTACTCGATAACAGTACCTACTGGAAATTTGTGGCACTGATCTTCATCCAGATCATTTTTGTGACCATGGTTTACGGACCCATTGCCGCCTTCCTGGTTGAGCTCTTCCCCACCAAGATCAGATACACGAGTATGTCACTACCCTACCATATCGGCAACGGTGTGTTCGGAGGTCTCACTCCCTTTATCGCGACCCTGCTTACCACCATGCATACCGGTGATGCGCTGGTCGGACTCTGGTACCCCATCATCGTGGCAGCTGTCTGTCTCGTAATCGGATTGCTCTACGTAAGCAACAGAATCGATCCTAACGTTAACGATTAACCGAAAAAACTCAAGCAATGAACCAGCTTAAACGATATCTCGGCATCATCTGGATGGCACTGGCCCCGATCACCGTATTCTTCCTGATCAAAACGGCTATTTCGGAAATCAGCCTCAAACCCAATATCGACACCAAAATCCAGTGGGGTGTTTTCGTAGTGATCTTCATCCCTATTGCAATCGGATTGGCTATATTTGGCTACTACGCCCTCAAGGGCGAATACGATCATCTGCCGGAACGATCGGATGAAATAACCGACTAAGTTTAATCCCATGTCAGTAAAATCAAAAAACCAGCAGGCATTTTTTATCTGTATCTGTTGCCTGCTGTTTTTTTGTTATCCGCTGCTGTCCATAGCCAATAAACACACAGGCATTGGCCCCATACCATTGCTTTACTGCTATATTTTCCTGGGCTGGCTGTTTTTTATTGTGCTGATCTGGTTCAATTCCCGAACCAAAAACCGGAACCAATGAACAGCTGGGTTATTGCAGGCACGGCACTCGGTTACCTGATACTGCTGGCCCTCATCGCCTGGGCCGCAGAAAAAAGCAGGAAAAGAGGCCGGTCGGTGATAAATAACGGTTACGTATATGCGCTATCGATGGCCGTGTACTGCACGGCCTGGACTTATTACGGAAGCGTGGGCCGGGCCGCCACCAACGGCATGGAATTTCTGACCATCTATCTCGGTCCCACTATCATGTGCGCCATATTCTGGCCCGTACTCCGCAAAATCATCCGCATCTGCCGCACCCAGGGAATCAATTCCATGGCCGATTTTATTTCCACCCGCTATGGAAAAAACTTCTCACTGGCAGTGATTGTAACCATCTGCTGCGTACTGGGAGTGATCCCCTATATCGCCCTTCAGCTCAAAGCCATCACCACCAGCTTCGATCTGCTTTCCGGCAATAGTGGAGCAGGAGCCGGCATCTGGCGGAACAGCAATTTTTACGGCATCATCCTGCTGACCATTTTTATTCTGTTCTTCGGCACGCGCTCGGTGGATGCATCAGAAAGGCACGAAGGCCTGGTGGCTGCCATCGCATTTGAATCGATCATTAAACTGCTTGCCTTTCTCGCAGCGGGATTATTCATCTGCTATGGCATTTTCGGCGGGGTAACCGATATCTTCCGCCAGGCAGCCGAACGCGAGGACCTGCAAAAGCTTTTCGTGCTGGAAGCGCCTTCGGCCTATTCACTCTGGTTTTCGATGCTGGTACTTTCCATGCTGGCCATCATCTTTCTGCCCCGGCAGTTCCAGGTGAACGTGGTGGAAAACCTTAACGAGAACCATCTCAGGAAAGCTTCCTGGCTGTTTCCGCTTTATCTTTTTGTCATCAATCTCTTTGTGTTGCCAATCGCCCTTGGCGGTTCATTGCTGCAACCCGATAATATCGCCAACGCCGACCTCTTTGTATTGAGTTTGCCGCTTTCACAGGGACAAGAACTCCTCAGTCTCTTCATCTTCGTGGGAGGATTCTCCGCCGCAACGGGCATGATCATCGTGGAAACCATCGCGCTTACCACAATGATCAGCAATAACCTTGCCCTGCCCGCACTCATCTCCACCCGCTCGCTGCAGGGAAGAACGGATCGCTCGGTACAATCCATCGTGTTATGGGTGCGACGTGGCAGTATTCTGCTCGTGGTGGCACTGGCCGTGCTGTACGATGAGGCCGTAGCACAACAATATACCCTGGTATCAACCGGACTGGTATCCTTCGCTGCCGTGGCTCAGCTGGCGCCTGCGGTACTCGGTGGACTCTATTGGAAAGCTGCGTCCAAAAACGGTGCGCTGGCCGGACTCATCATGGGCTTCTCGGCCTGGATCTTCACCCTGCTCCTGCCCTCCATGGCGGGCGCCGGGCTCATCAGCAACGAATTTGTTGAACAGGGTTATGGAGGGATCAACTGGCTCAAACCCACGGCACTCTTTGGTCTCAGCAGCCTCGACCCGGTGTCGCACTCCCTCTTCTGGAGTCTGCTCCTGAACTGCTTCTGTTATGTGGCCGTATCGCTCAACAGCAAAAAGGGGACTCAGGAAACCTATCAGGCCGAAATCTTCGTCGATATCTTCCGATCCGCCGATATCAGCCAACAGCGCACTGCCTGGAAGGATACCGCAAGTTTGCCTGCCCTCCGCTTGCTACTTCAAAACTTTGTGGGACAGGAACGCGCCGACCGACTGCTTCGCAATTATGCCCAAAGGCATCAGATAGAGCTTGATACCAATCAGGCAGATCCGCGCCTGGTGAGTTTTACGGAAAAATTGTTATCGGGCGTAATCGGATCCGCATCGGCCCATATCATGGTTTCAAGTGTTGCCAAGGCGGAGGAACTGAGCATGGAAGAAATCATCAACATGCTTCGCGAATCGCAGCAAAATATCGAACTGAACCGCGAACTGAGGCGGAAATCCTCCGAGCTCACCAAAGCTACCGAACAATTAAGCGCACTTAACCGCCAGCTCATGGCGATGGACGAACTCAAAGACGAGTTTCTCTACACGGTGACGCATGAAATCCGGACGCCACTCACGTCCATACGCGCGCTTACCGAACTGGTGCACGATCATCCGACCATGCCAGAGGAACAACGTGAGCAGTTCTTATCGGCTGTGATCCGGGAATGCGAGCGACTCAGCCATCTGATCACGCAGGTATTAAATCTCGAGCGATTTGAATCCGGAAAACATCCCATTCATTATAGCGATACCACCGCGCTCGCGCTCCTTCAATCCGCCACCGATTCAATCGCCCCGTTGGCAGAAGCCAAAAGCCTCCAAATAAAGATCAGCGCCGAAGAACAGCCTATCCGATGCGATAAGGACCTGATACTTCAGGTGCTTTATAACCTGCTCAGCAATGCCGTGCGCTACACACCCGAAGGGGGACGCATAACCGTGTTAGCGAAGGTCCACGATAACAGTTCCGAAGGCACCCGCGATAAGATAAGCCGGCCCGTTACCGAACAACAAATCCGTTTCGAAGTAAGAGATACGGGAAAAGGCATCCCCCCCGAATCGCTGGAACTGGTGTTCGATAAATTTTACCAGGCCCCCAACCAAACCCTCACCAAGCCGGAGGGCAGCGGATTGGGACTCGCCATCTCCAAGAAGATTATTGAATTGCATGGCGGACAAATCCACGCGGAAAACCTGACCAACGGAGGAGCCTGTTTTATTTTTGTGATACCCGCTTTAAATCCAGTCGAGAATGAGTGAGAAAAAAATACTGGTGGTGGACGATGATCCCTATATCCTGATGTCGCTGGAATACCTGATGCAGAAAAACGGGTATAAAGTGATCGTTGCGCGTAACGGAACCGAAGCCCGCGAGCTGGTTCAAGAGGAAAGACCCGACCTGGTAATACTGGATATCATGATGCCGGATATCGACGGTTACGAAATCTGCCGATTTATTAAACAAAGTCCCGAACTTAATCATATCCTGGTTGTTTTTCTTAGCGCGAAGACCCGCGATGCTGACCAGAAAAGAGGAATGGAAGCCGGAGCAGCCCTCTATGTTTTCAAGCCTTTTTCGACAAGAGCACTGATTAAAGAAATCAATCAGTTGTTATTACAGGGATAGCAACCTATAACAAATCACCGGTAACTAACAATTGTTCGTAATGAAAATCCAATGTTAAATGATTCGACAATGCTTCGCGTTTTCACCGGATAAATGTATTTTCGACGGCCATGAAAAATACCTACATAACAGGACCGGCTCTTTACAGCTGGAAAACGCTGCTGACCGGCGTGACCCTGCTATTTATGGTACTTATGGGGACTACGCTTGTGATGCTTCCCTTTGCCTCCAAACAGGCGAAAGCATCCATATTGAATGCAGTTGAAGAAGAAGCCGGCTCCAATAATCCGATCAACGAAGAAAACAAACACGGAAAAAACTTTTCCGTTTCAATCATCGATTACACAGCATTACTCGGATCTCTTGGTGCCGAGGACCTCGACAAATTCATCCCGGTAACGGAAAATGTTCCGGATGATCTTCACTCCCAAACTTTAATACAACCTCCGGACAAGACTTAGTTCGTTATCCGCTCCTGTCAGGTTGAGCCTGATCGTGTATACTGGTGTTACCAGATCCGGTCAGATCACCAACGCTGTTTCGTATCCAGTCATTTATTACGGCCCTTAGTGGTTTAATATCTGCCTTCCCTGATGAAGATAGGTGCGCTATTTCTATTACCTGAACTAATTAACTCATATGTCCAAACGTGCACAAAACCTTTTTGGAAATCTGACTTCAGATTTTCCGGCCTCTATAGTAGTATTTCTTGTAGCCCTGCCCCTTTGCCTTGGAATTGCCCTGGGATCTAATGCCCCGCTGTTTTCCGGAATCATTGCCGGTGTGGTGGGTGGTATCGTGATCGGAGCCCTCAGCGGTTCCCAGTTAAGTGTTAGTGGTCCGGCTGCCGGCCTCACCGCCATCGTGGTGGCCGCCATCGCGAAACTGCCCTCCTACGAAGCATTTCTTGTGAGTGTGGTAATAGCCGGTATGCTCCAGGTGGTGCTCGGCTATCTGAAAGCCGGTATCCTGGGCGATTATATTCCCGGTTCCGTGATCAAAGCCATGCTGGCAGCCATCGGCCTTATCCTGATTCTTAAACAAATACCCCATCTGGTCGGATACGACACCGACTACGAAGGTGATCAGTCGTTCCGCCAACCCGATGGTTCGAATACCTTTACGGGACTGTTAAATTCACTCAACTATGTGGTCCCGGGGGCAGCGCTCATCGGCCTGCTTTCCCTCGGCATTCAGATTTTCTGGGAGAAAGTAATGTCGAAAAAGGCAAAATTTCTCCAGCTGATTCCGGCCCCGCTGGTTGTGGTGCTGGTTGCCGTAGCCATCAACCAGTTCTTTGTAACATCGGGTTCAACACTGGCACTGCCCGATCACACCCTGGTGAATATCCCGCAGGCAGGAAATGTACAGGAGTTTTTCTCCTTCTTCATGTTCCCCGATTTCAGTCAGCTTACCAATTATAATGTTTGGGTGGTTGCGTTCACCATCGCCATCGTGGCGAGCCTGGAAACCCTGCTCAACATCGAAGCGGCGGATGAGCTGGATCCCTATCAGCGGGTCACTCCCACCAACCGCGAACTAAAGGCTCAGGGCGTGGGTAATTTTCTTTCGGGATTGATAGGGGGATTACCGGTAACCTCGGTGATCGTCCGCACTTCCGCCAACGTCAATGCGGGTGCCAAAACCAAGATGTCGGCCATTATGCACGGATGTCTGCTCCTGCTTTGTGTGGCTTTCATTCCGAAACTTCTGAACCTGATCCCCCTGCCTGCACTGGCAGCGGTGCTGATCTATACCGGATATAAACTGGCCAAACCCTCGCTGTTCAAAAGTTTCTATGCAAAGGGATGGGATCAGTTTGTGCCTTTTGTAGTAACCATCATCGCCATCCTGCTGACCGATCTGCTGAAAGGTATCCTCGTGGGATGCGTGGTTGGACTGTTCTTCGTAATGCGCAGCAATTTCAGATCTGCCGTATTCGTGGTAAACGACCAAAAAAATTATCTTTTCCGCTTAAGGAAAGATGTATCATTTTTGAACAAACCCATTATTAAAAGAAAACTCTCCTCGGTTCCCGACGACTCATTTGTTTTGATTGATGCCACCCGTGCTGATTTTCTCGACAAAGATGTAATCGAAGTAATCGAAGATTTCATGATCAGTGCTCCGCTCAAAAATATCAGAGTGGAACTTAAGCGAAGCGCCCACAAAGCGCAGGGATTTAAAACCGATTCTCAACCTACTAAAGAAAATGCATAATGAACCAGTATCAACGTTTGCTCCTCGAAAATAAAGCATGGGCGGCCGAAGCCGTAGAAAAGGACACCGATTTTTTCAAGCGCCTCGCAACCATTCAGCGTCCTGATTTTCTCTGGATCGGATGCAGCGACAGCCGTGTTCCCGCCAATGAAATAACGAATACCCAACCCGGTGAAATTTTCGTACACCGGAATATCGCCAACATGGTGGTGCATACCGATCTCAACCTGCTGAGCGTACTCGAATATGCCGTGGTGCACCTCGAAGTAAAGCATGTTATTGTTTGCGGTCACTATGGGTGCGGTGGGGTGAAAGCAGCCATGACCAATCACAACTATGGCATCATCAATAAATGGCTGCGGAATATCAAGGATGTGTATCGCTACCATCGGGAAGAAATCGACGCCATTCAGGACGAAGAGGCCAAAACAGATCGGCTCGTGGAACTGAATGTTATCGAAGGCGTGATGAACCTGGCCAAGACTTCCATCATCCAGAAAGCATGGAAACATAAAAAACAACCCCACCTGCATGGCTGGGTATATGGATTGAAAGACGGACTGATCAACTCGGTGTTTGAAATGCCGGCCAATACCAAGATCGACGATATCTACGAGTACGATGATCTTTAGTTGATCTCCAGATGATCTCGAATTGCAGACGAACATTATGAGCTATAATTCAGTAGGTTTGTCGTACTATGTCGATCAGTGTTCAATCCCTACAAAAGGTTTACGGCGAACAAAAAGCCGTTAATAATATCACGTTCACAGTTAATCAGGGTGAAATAGTCGGATTTCTCGGTCCCAATGGTGCCGGGAAATCCACCACCATGAAAATCCTCACCGGTTATCTGCAGCCCGATGGTGGAAAAGCCTTTATTGCCGGTGTGGATGTGGCGCAGGATCCGTTGGCAACCAAAGCTAAAGTGGGCTACCTGCCCGAATCCAATCCCCTTTATTACGATATGTACGTGCGGGAATACCTGCAGTTTATGGCCGAAGTACACCGCGTTCCCAATAAAAAAGAACGGATCGAAGCCGTGATTGCGCAGGTGGGACTGAATCCCGAAAGCCATAAGAAGATCGGGCAGTTATCCAAGGGGTACAAACAGCGGGTGGGACTGGCGGCCGCGCTGATTCATGACCCCGAGGTATTGATCCTGGATGAGCCCACGACTGGCCTGGACCCCAATCAGATTATAGAAATTCGTGAAGTGATCCGCTCGCTGGGTACCAGTAAAACCATTTTATTCTCTACCCATATTCTGCAGGAAGTGGAAGCGGTTTGCAGCCGGGTAATTATCATCAACAAGGGCCAGTTGATTGCCGACAGCAATCTGGCCAGTTTACAGGCGGGCAGCAGCCGGCCGGTAATCCGGGTGCAGTTCAAGGAAACGCTGGAGAGCCAGTGGATCGAGCGGGCCATCCCTTCATTAACCTCCCTGAACCGGGTCAGTGCCACCGAATGGGAACTGGAATCCTCTGATCCGGCAGAAGCCAAAAAGCAGTTGCTGGCCATGAGTATCGAGCACAATCTGAACATTCTTTCGCTTCAGACAGCCGATCAGCGCTTGGAGGATATTTTCCGCTCCCTGACCGCTCAATCGAACTGATTCGGCATAGCTGTTCGGGCGCTATTACCTAACTTTGCATCATGATGCAAAAAGAAGAGCTACTCCAGGAAGTAGTAATAAAATTCGCAGGCGATAGCGGCGATGGGATGCAGCTGACTGGCACACAATTCACCAATAATACCGCCCTGCTGGGCATTGATCTGGCTACTTTCCCGGATTTTCCGGCCGAAATACGAGCGCCACAGGGAACCATTCCCGGCGTAAGTGGATACCAACTCCGTTTTTCCAGTGAACCTATATACACCCCCGGCGATGAGTGCGATGTACTGGTGGCCATGAACGCCGCAGCACTCAAAACCAACCTGAAAGCCCTGAAAAAAGGCGGCAAAATCATCGCCAATACCGATGGTTTCGATGCCAAGAATCTCCGGCTGGCCAATTACCCCGATGGCGTGAATCCGCTGGAAGATGATAGCCTCTCCGGTTATGAGGTGATCAGGATGGACATCACCAAAATGACCCGGGAAGCACTGAAAGAATTTACCCTGGGCACCAAAGAGAAAGACCGGGCCAAGAACATGTTCGTGCTGGGCTTTCTTTACTGGATGTACAATCGTGATATGCAGAGCAGTATCGATTTCCTGACCGAAAAATTCGGCAAGAAACCTGAGCTGCTCAATAGTAATATCAAGGCCCTCCAGGCCGGCTACAACTACGGCGATACTACCGAAACCTTCACCACCCGTTATAAGGTGGACAAGGCTCGGATCGAACCGGGTAACTACCGCAATATCATGGGCAACCAGTCCCTGGCTTATGGACTGATTGCGGCTTCCAAAAAATCCGGACTGCCGATTTTTCTGGGCTCCTATCCCATTACCCCGGCATCGGATATCCTGCACGAGCTGAGTCGCCATAAGAATTTCGGGGTCCGCACTTTCCAGGCCGAAGATGAAATTGCGGCCATCGCTTCTGCAATCGGTGCTTCCTACGGCGGTTCCCTGGGCGTAACCACCACATCAGGCCCCGGCATGGCCCTTAAAACTGAAGCCATGGGTCTGGCGGTGATGCTGGAAATTCCGCTGGTTATTATCAATATTCAGCGTGGCGGTCCCTCTACCGGTTTGCCTACCAAAACAGAACAGAGCGATTTGCTCCAGGCTTATTACGGAAGGAATGGTGAGTGTCCCATGCCCGTTATCGCAGCCTCGACACCCAGCGATTGTTTCGCCGCGGTATACGAAGCCGTGCGCATTTCGGTTCAGCATATGACACCGGTAATTTTCCTGAGCGATGGATATATCGCCAACGGGGCCGAACCCTGGAAATTCCCGACCAGTGATCAGCTGGCTCCCATTGAAGTGAATTTCAAAACTGAATTGGGACATGGGGAAGAGAAATTCCAACCCTACCTGCGTGATGAGAAACTGGTTCGCCCCTGGGCAATTCCGGGCACAGCGGGACTCGAACACCGCGTGGGTGGACTTGAAAAACAAAACATCACCGGTAATATCAGCTACGATCCGGATAACCACCAGCTCATGGTGAAAATCCGCCAGGAGAAAGTGGACAAAATCGCCGAATATATTCCTGAGCAGAAACTCGACAGTGGTCCGGAAAAAGGAAAAATCCTGGTGCTTGGCTGGGGCTCAACCTATGGAGCCATTAAGAGTGCCGTACAGGAATTGCAGGCCGAAGGTCATGAAGTGAGCCACGCACACCTGCGTTATCTGCGTCCCTTCCCCCGCAACTTGGGTGAGATCCTTAAAAACTTTGACCAGATCCTGATCCCCGAGATCAACAACGGGCAACTTATCAAAATCATCCGCGATCAATACCTGGTGGATGCAAAAGGCTACAATAAGATCATGGGTATCCCGATTACAAAAACTGAACTGGTACAAAAGTTGCGCGAGCAGTTAGGACTTAATATTCCCGGTTAACCCTG